>JACCZL010000741.1 GCA_013695975.1 Chloroflexota bacterium | reverse complement strand
GGCCAAGCCGTCGCGCGAGCTCCGGGTCGGCCTGGTGACCGACGTCGGCAAGATCGACGACAAGAGCTTCAACCAGTCAGCCTGGGAAGGCGTCCAGCGGGCCCAGCGCGAGCTCGGCGCCAACGTCCGCTTCCTCGAGACGACCGATCCCAAGGACTACGCCAAAAACATCGACCAGTTCGCCCAGGAAAACTACGACGTCGTCGTGACCGTCGGCTTCGCGATCGGCCAGGCGACCCAGGAGGCGGCCAACCGCTACCGCAACGTCCGCTTCATCGGCGTCGACCAGTTCCAGGAGCGGCCGGTCGACAACCTGGCCGGTCTGATCTTCGACGAGGACAAGGCTGGCTATCTGGGCGGGGCCCTGGCCGGGCTGATGACCAAGAGCGGGACGATCGGGGCTGTCCTTGGCACCGACCTGGTCCCGCCAGTCGTCAAGTTCGGTAAGGGTTACGACGCCGGCGCCAAGGCGGTTCGCCCCGACGTCAGGCTCCTGCTGGCCTACCATCCCGGCGGCCTCGCCCGCGGCTTCTCCGACCCGGACTGGGGCAAGGCCACCGCCCAACAGATGATCCAGCAGGGCGCCGACGTCCTCTTCGGGGCCGGCGGCAACACCGGCAACGGCGCGCTGCTCGGTGCGCTCGAGCGCAACGTCCTCGCGATCGGCGTCGACACCGACCAGTGGGAGACGCTCCCCCAGGTCCGGCCAGTCCTCCTCTCGAGCGCGATGAAGCTGATCCAGCCCGGCGTCTTCAACCTGGTCAAGGCCGTCGGCGACGGCACCTTCAAGAGCGGCAACAGCGTCGGCGAGGTCGGCCTCGCCCCCTTCCACGACACCGAGCCCCAGGTCCCCAACGAAGTCAAACAGCGCCTCCAGCAGATCGACCGCGGCCTCAAAGACGAGTCGATCAAGACCGGCGTGACCTTGCCATAGAGGTGAAGACCTTCGTCATCCCGGTCCTGGCGGTCTTCACCGCGCTCGTGCTCGGGGCGCTGCTCATCCTGGCGACGGGTGGCGACCCGCTGCTGGCGTACCGCGGGCTCTGGGAAGGCTCGTTCGGGCGGCCCAGCTCGATCTCTGAGACCCTGGTCTGGGCGACTCCCTACATCTTCGCCGGGCTGGCCGTCGCGCTGGCCTTCAAGGCCGGGCTGTTCAACATCGGGGCCGAGGGGCAGCTCTCGGTCGGCGCTCTGGCCTCGGCCTGGGTCGGGTTCGCCGTCACGGGCGTGCCCTGGCCGCTCCACCTGCTGCTCGCGCTCGGGGCCGGCATGCTGGCGGGCGCCCTCTGGGCCGGGATCGCCGGCCTGCTCAAGGCCCGAACCGGGGCGCACGAGGTGATCACCACGATCATGCTCAACTACATCGCCTTGCTCGGCAGCGGCTACCTGCTGTCTGGCCTGCTCAAAGACCCCAATCCCCTCGTCGCCCTCGCCCAAACTCCCAAAATCCTCGAGTCTGCCCGCCTGCCGCCGATCCTCAGCGACCTGCGCCTCCACTGGGGCTTCGTCCTGGCGCTCGTCCTCGCCCTCGGCGTCTGGTGGCTGCTCTACAAGTGTACGCTCGGCTTCGAGATCCGGACGGTCGGCCTGAACCTGAGCGCGGCCCGCTACGCCGGCATCGGCGTCGGGCGGACGATCATCGTCGCGATGGCCCTCTCCGGCGCCCTGGCCGGCCTGGCCGGTACGGTCGAGGTGGTCGGGCTCAACTACTACCACACCCCCGGTTTCAGCGTCGGCTACGGCTTCGACAGCATCGCCGTCGCCCTGCTCGGGAGGAGCCACCCGCTCGGGGTCGTTCCGTCCGCGATCCTCTTCGGGGCCCTACGGGCTGGGGCCAGCCGGATGCAGTTCGTCAGCCAGATCCCCATCGACGTCATCTCGATTATCCAGGCCCTCGTCCTGATCTTCGTCGCCGCCGACGAGATCGTCCGCTGGATCTACCGCCTCCCACACCCGCGCACCCAGTCCGGCCCCGACGCGCCGGAGGCGACGGCGCCCGAGCTGGCCGTGGCCCGCGGCTGGGGGCGGGGCGAGTGAGTCGATGACCGACGCCGTCGTCGCGCTCCTCGCGGTCGCCGTCACCAAGGCGACCCCACTCACCCTTGGGGCCCTGTCGGGCGTCTTCAGCGAGCGCTCCGGCGTCGTCAACATCGCTATCGAGGGCATCATGCTCTCGGCGGCCTTCTTCGGCTTCATCGCCGCCGCCCAGACCGGCTCCCTGGCCGTCGGGCTGGCGGCCGCCCTGGTGACCGGCGCGCTGATGGCCCTGCTCCACGCCGTCCTCTCGGTCCGCTTCCGCGTCGACCAGATCATCAGTGGCACGGTCATCAATATCCTGGCGGTCGGCCTGACCGGCTTCTTCAATCGCCAGCTCTTCGCGACCGGCGCTCCGGCCGGCCAGTCTATCCTCCCCCAGGTCCCGCTCCCCCTGCTCCAGGACCTGCCGATCCTCGGCCCGATCCTCTTCCGCCACCAGCCCCTGACCCTGCTGGCGATCGTCCTCGTCTTCGTCTCCCACTGGGTCCTTTTCCGGACCCGCTGGGGCCTCCGCACCCGCGCCGTCGGCGAGCACCCGCTCGCCGCCGACACAGCCGGGATCGACGTCGCCCGGATGCGCTACGCCAACGTCGTCCTGGGCGGCCTGCTGGCCGGGCTGGGCGGGGCCTACTTCACACTCGAGTCGGTGCCCCACTTCGAGCCCCTCATGACCAATGGGCGTGGTTTCATCGCCCTGGCCGCGATGATCTTCGGCAAGTGGACCCCGCTCGGCGCCTGGGGCGCGGCCCTCCTCTTCGGCGTCACCGAGGCCCTCCCCGTCGCCCTCCAGATCCAGGGCTTCAACGTCCCCTACCAGCTCGTCGGCATGCTGCCCTACATCCTGACCATCGTCGTCGTCGCCGGCGCGATCGGCCGCGCAAACGCGCCGGCCGCCCTCGGCGTGCCCTACGTCAAGAGCTAGGGGATGAACCCCCTCCTCGCCGTCCGCGGCCTCACCAAGCGCTATCCTGGCGTCCTGGCCAACGACGGCATCGACTTCTCCCTGCGAGCCGGCGAGGTCCACGCCCTGCTCGGCGAGAACGGGGCCGGTAAGTCCACCCTCATGCACGTCCTCTACGGCCTGACGACGCCGGACGCCGGCGAGGTGCTCCTCCGCGGAAAGCCGTTCCGGCCAGCCGGGCCCGGTGAGGCCATCGCGGGCGGCATCGGGATGGTCCACCAGCACTTCATGCTCGTCCCGACGCTGACCGTCGCCGAAAACGTGATCCTCGGCCAGGAGCCACTCCGCAACGGCGTGGCGCTGGACCTGGCGGCCGCCGCCGAACTGGTCCGCCGACTGTCCGAGGCGCACGGCCTGGCCGTCTCCCCGAGCGCGCGGGTCGGCGAGTTGCCCGTCGGGATGCAGCAGCGGGTCGAGATCCTGCGGGCGCTCTACCGTCGGGCCGAGCTGCTGATCCTGGACGAGCCGACGGCCGTGCTGGCGCCACCCGAGGCCGAGCAGCTCTTCCGGGTCATGCGCGGCCTGGCCGCCGAAGGGCGAGGGCTCATCTTCATCACCCACAAGCTCCGCGAGGTCCTCGCCGTCGCCGATCGGATCACCGTCCTCCGCCACGGACGGGTCGTTGGGACGACCACGCCGGCCGAATCGGACGAGGCGACCCTGGCCGAGATGATGGTCGGGCGCTCGGTTCTCCTGCAGGTCGAGAAGACGCCGGCCCGCCCCGGTCGGACCGTCCTGCACGTCGCCGACATGCGGGTGCGCGACGATCGGGGCGCCGTGTCCGTGGACGGGATCGATCTCGAGGTGCGGGCTGGCGAGATCATCGGCCTGGCCGGCGTCGAAGGCAACGGCCAGACCGAGCTCGTCGAGGCCCTGACCGGCCTGCGGAAGGTCGAGAGTGGGCGGGTGCTGCTGCGCGGACGCGAGGTGACCAACGCTAGCCCGCGCGAGCTGGCTGGAGCCGGCGTGTCGCACGTGCCCGAGGACCGCCACAAGCACGGTCTGGTCCTGGCCCACCCCCTGGCCGACAACCTGGTCCTCTCCCGCTACCACGAGCGACCTTTCGCCCACGCCCTCCAGATCGTCTTTAGTGCGATTCGCCGCTTCGCCGCGCGGCTCGTCGGCGACTTCGACATCCGCGCCCGCTCAGTCGAGGCCCTGGCGGCGACCCTGTCTGGCGGCAATCAGCAAAAGGCGGTCGTTGCCCGCGAGCTGTCGCGCCCGCTGGAGCTCCTGGTCGCCGCCCAGCCCACCCGTGGCGTCGACATCGGCTCAACCGAGTTCATCCACCGCAAGATCGTCGAGGCCCGCGACGGGGGCGCCGCCGTCCTGCTGATCTCGGCCGAGCTCGACGAAGTCCTGAGCCTGGCCGACCGCGTCGCCGTCCTCTACCGAGGCCGCATCGTCGAAACCCTCGACGCCGAGGCGGCCAGGAATGATCGAGCTCGCCTCGGCCTCCTGATGGGCGGCGCGACCGCCCCGAACTGAACTGAGGTCGTGCGAACGTGGAGGCCTGTTCCCACCGGTCGGCGTGCTGCCACCGGCGCCGCCGTCTGCTATGGTTGGCTGATGCAACGCCCCGCGGGGCTGGAGTGGCTAACGTGATGCACTTCCAGGGTGATCAGACGATCAAGGCCCCGCGCGAGCGGGTCTGGGAGTTCCTGACCGACCCACGGTTCGCTACGACGTGCGCGCCGGGCCTCGAGCGTCTGGAGGTGCTCGACGATCGGCGGTTCCGCGCCGTCGGCAAGGTCCCCGTTGGTCCGATCAAGGGCGCCTTCATAGTCGAGGCGGTCTGGCTCGAGCGCGAGGCGCCCGAGCGCGCCCGCGTCCGCGCTCGCGGCAAGGTCCCCGGCCACAGTGTCGAGATCGAGATCCGGCTCGTCCTCTCGGCCTCCGGGCCGACCGCCACGGCAGTCCACTGGGAGGCCGACATGAAGCTAAAGGGCCTGCTCGCCCTGACCGGCGGCCGCGGCTTCCAGACCGCGGCCAACGCCGCTGCGGACGCCTTCTTCTCCTGCGTCAAGGCCAACCTCAAAGCGTCCGCGTTTACAGAAACGGAGCAGGCCCCGGTTCCGCCATAGTCTGGACCTCGCGGGCCGCCTGGAGTACACTGGCGGGTGAGGAGCCGGGCATCCTTTCGGGGCGGTTCGACAGCCTGCCGCGCCAGGGGCCGGCCGTAGCTAGTCGACGGTCGCGTCGACCGCGAGAGTGTTCGCATTGGGGGAGGGGCGATGATTCCCGGTAGGTTCGACTACGTCGCGGCTCGGACGGTGGGCGAGGCCCTCGAGGCGCTGGCCCGACAGCCGGATGAGGCCAAGGTGCTGGCCGGCGGGCAGAGTTTGATCCCGCTGATGAAGTTCCGCCTGGCCGAGCCGGAGACCCTGGTGGACATCAGCCGGATTGCCGAGCTGGCCTACCTGCGCGAGGAGAGCGGCCACCTGGCCATCGGGGCGCTCACCCGGGAGTCCGAGCTCGAGACGAGCGGGCTGATCGCCCACCGCTAGCCGATCTTCCTCGACACGACCGAGGTGATCGCCGACCCGATCGTCCGCAACCTGGCGACCGTCGGCGGCAACCTGGCCCACGCCGATCCGGCCAACGACCACCCGGCCACGATGCTCGCCCTGCGGGCCGAGCTCGTCGTGACCGGCCCGAACGGGACCCGCACGATCCCGATCGACAGCTTCTTCCTTGGCACCTTCACGACGGCCCTTGAAACCGCCGAGATCCTGATCGAGATCCGGGTGCCGGTTCCGCCGCCGCGCAGCGGCGGGGCCTATCTCAAGCTCAAGCGCAAGGTCGGCGACTACGGGATCGCCGGCACGGCGGCCTACGTCGTCCTCGACGACTCTGGCCGCCTGGCCCAGGTCGGCCTCGGGCTCACCAACGCCGGACCGACGCCGATCCGTCCCGTCGAGGCCGAGCAGCTCCTGACCGGCCAGAGTCCCACCGAGGAGGTCCTCCGAGCGGCCGCCGAGCGGGCCGCCGCCGCCGCCGACCCGGTCAGCGACCTGCGCGGCTCGGCCGAGTACAAGCGCGCCGTCACGCGCACCTTGATGATGCGGGCGCTCGCCCGGGCCGTCGAACGGGCGCAAGCCTGGAGGGCTGCATGACCACCGTGGAAGAGCGGACGACCACGGACGACCGACCGGGCACGAAGCCGGTCCCGGTCGCCATCACCATCAACGGCGTCGAGCACCGCGCCCAGGTCGAGACGCGCCTCCTCCTGGTCCACTTCATCCGCGAGGTCGTCGGGCTGACCGGCACCCACATCGGCTGCGACACAACGAGCTGTGGCGCCTGCGTCGTCCTCCTCGACGACGTCCCGATCAAGTCCTGCACCCTCTTCACCGTCCAGGCCGACGGCCGCTCGATCCGGACCGTCGAGGGCCTCGAGCAGGGCGGCAAGCTCCACCCGATCCAGCAAGGGTTCTGGGAGGAGCACGGCCTCCAGTGCGGTTTCTGCACGCCGGGCATGATGATGACCAGCGTGGCCCTTCTCGAGCGGACCCCCAGCCCGACCGACGAAGAGATCCGCCGCGCCATCTCCGGCAATCTCTGCCGTTGCACCGGCTACGTCAACATCGTCAAGTCGGTCCAGCACGCGGCGAACACGCTCCGCGAGGCCCAATCCCTGGCAAACCTGTCCCCCGCGGAGGTGAGCTAGCCATGGCGACAGAGACGCCGATCCGTGGCATCGGCCACAGCGTCAAGCGCAAAGAAGACCCGCGCTTCATCCGCGGCAAGGGCACCTACGTCGACGACGTCAAGCTCCCCAACATGCTTTACCTGGACATCGTCCGCAGTCCCTACGCCCACGCCACCATCACCAACATCGACGCCTCGCGGGCGCTCGCGCTGCCTGGCGTGGTGGCGGTCATCACCGGGCGTGACCTCGAGGCGGCCGGCCTGGCCTGGATGCCGACGCTCATGTCCGACCAGCAGATGGTTTTGCCGATCGACCGCGTCGTCTACCAGGGCCAGGAGGTCGTCGCCGTCATCGCCGAGGATCGGTACACCGCGGCCGACGCCATCACCCTGGTCGACGTCGAGTACGACCCGCTCCCGCCGGTGATCGACGCCAAGCGCGCCCAGGATGCCGGGACCGCCCTGGTGCGGCCCGACCGCGAGCAAAAGACCAACCACATCTGGCACTGGGAGGCCGGCGACCGCGAGGCGACCGACCGCGTCTTCGGCGAGGCCGAGGTCGTCGTCGAGGAAGACATCTACATCCCCCGCATCCACGTCGCCTCGATCGAGACGTCCGGCTGTGTCGCCAGCTTCGACACCGATGGCAAGCTGACGCTGTGGCTGACGAGCCAGGCCCCGCATGCCCACCGGACCGTCTTCTCGCTCGTCTCGGGCATCCCCGAGCACAAGATCCGGATCATCTCGCCAGACATCGGCGGCGGCTTCGGCGGCAAGGTCCCGGTCTACCCCGGCTACGTCCTGGCCGTCGTCGCGGCGCTCAAGACCGGTCGGCCGGTCAAGTGGATCGAGGACCGTTCCGAGAATCTCCAGGCCGACTCCTTCGCCCGCGACTACCACATGCACGCCCAGCTTGCCGCCAAACGGGACGGGACGATCACCGCCATGCGGGTTAAGACTCTGGCCGACCACGGCGCCTTCGACGCCGCTGCCAATCCGAGCAAGTTCCCGGCCGGCCTGTTCAGCATCTGCACCGGCTCGTACAACCTCCAGGCCGCCCACGTCGAGGTCGACGCCGTCTACACCAACAAGCCGTCCGGGGGCGTTGCCTACCGCTGCTCGTTCCGGGTCACCGAGGCCGTTCACATGCTCGAGCGGATGGTCGACATTCTGGCCGACGAGCTGAAGACCGACCCGGCCGAGCTCCGCTTCAAGAACTTCATCCAGCCCGAGCAGTTCCCCTACACCTCGCCCACCGGCTGGGTCTACGACAGCGGCAACTACCCGGCCGCCCTCCGCAAGGCCCTCGACAAGATCGGCTACGACGACCTGCGCCGAGAACAGGCCGAGAAGCGGGCCCGCGGCGAGCTGATGGGGATCGGCATCAGCACCTTCACCGAGATCGTCGGGGCAGGCCCTTCGGACACCTTCGACATCCTCGGCATCAAGATGTTCGACAGCGCCGAGATCCGGATCCACCCGACCGGCTCGGCGATCGTCCGGATCGGCGTCCAGACCCAGGGCCAGGGGCACGAGACGACCTTCGCCCAGATCGTGGCCGAGGAGCTCGGACTGCCGGTCGAGAACATCGCCGTCGAGCACGGCGACACCGACACGGCCCCCTACGGCCTGGGCACCTACGCCAGCCGCAGCACTCCCGTCGCCGGCGCCGCCACGGCGATGGCCGCCCGCAAGATCCGCGAGAAGGCCCAGCACATCGCGGCCCACCTCCTGGAGTGCGGCGTCGACGACCTGGAATGGGTCGACCACAAGTTCCAGGTCAAGGGCGCCCCGGACCGCGCGAAGACGATGGCCGAAGTCGCTTTCGCCGCCTACACCAACCACCCCAGGGGGATGGAGGCCGGCCTCGAGGCGGTCAACTATTACGACCCGCCCAACCTGACTTTCCCGTTCGGAGCCTACATCGCCGTCGTGGACATCGACCGCGGCACCGGGGTCGTCCACGTCCGCCGCTTCCTCGCCATCGACGACTGCGGCACGGTCATCAACCCGATGATCGTCGACGGCCAGATCCACGGCGGCCTGACGATGGGGCTGGCCCCTTCGTTGTACGAGGAGATCATCTACGACGAGAACGGCCAGTGCCTGACCGGTACCTTCATGGACTACCTCTTGCCCACGGCGATGGAGACGCCCAACTGGGAGACGGACAGGACGGTCACCCCGAGTCCGCACCATCCGTTCGGCGCCAAAGGCGTCGGCGAGTCGGCGACCGTCGGCGCCCCGCCGGCGTTTGCGAACGCCGTCGTCGACGCTCTCAGCCACCTCGGCGTCACCCACATCGACATCCCGATCACCCCCTGGAAGCTCTACGCACTGCTTCAGGAGAAGGGAGCGGCCCAGTAGGCAGTAGGCGGTAGGCAGTGAATGGGGAACCGCGTCGTCCACTGCCTACTGCCTACTGGGAGCGAAGCGACCCATGGACCTTCTCGAGCGACTGGTCGAGCTGCGGCGGCGCGGTGAGGCGGTCGCGATGGCCACCATCGTCGCGAGCCGGGCCCCGACCTCGGCCCGACCCGGCGACCGCGCACTCGTCCTCCCGACCGGCGAGCTCGTCGGCTGGGTTGGCGGGAGCTGCGCCCAGCCGACCGTCCAGCGCGAGGGGCTCCGGGCCC
>JACCZL010000721.1 GCA_013695975.1 Chloroflexota bacterium | reverse complement strand
CGTTCGGAGAGATGATGATCGACCAAGACGTTTTCGGACGCGCTCTCAGGACTCTCGAGGATGGCGAGACGCCGCCGAGCGAAGAGCTGGGCGCGCTCTCACACCTGGAGGGCGAGCCGCTCACGGCGTTCGAGGGGGCCTGGCGCACACTCTCCACGATCGGGCGAGCGCGACTCCTGGCCCGGCTGCATGATTCGGAGCGCGAGCACCTCCGCTGGAGCTTCAGCACGATCTACGCCCTCGGCTTTGACGATCCGGACGCCACGATCCGCCGACAGGCGCTTCGGTCGACCGTCGAGGACACGAGTCCGCGCCTCCTCGAGGCGATCGTTCGCCTGGCTCGGGACGACAGCGATGTCGACGTGCGCGAGGCAGCCGCGTCGGCGCTGGGGCCGTTCGCCCTCGAGGCGGAGCTCGGCGAGCTCTCAGCCGATCAGGCCGATCGCATCCTCCAGACCCTGCTAGCGATCCTCGATCGCCCTGATGAGGCGGTCGGTCCGCGCCGAGAGGCGCTGGCCGCCCTTGGCTACCTGGACCGAGGGGGCGTTGCCGATCGGATCAGGCAAGGGCTCGACGATCCCGACCTTCACCTCGCAGCGATCCGCGCGATCGGCCGAACGGCGAAGGCGGCGTGGCTCGACACCCTGGCCCGCGAGGCAGCCAGACCCGACCCGACCGTTCGCCTGGAGGCGGCGCGGGCCTGCGGAGAGCTGGCCGACCTCCGAGCCGTTGCCATCGCTATGGACCTGCTCGATGATCAGGTGCTCGACGTGCGGCTGGCGGCGATCCGCTCGCTCGGCGAGATCGGTGGCGACGAGGCTCGCGACGCGCTGCTGTATGCGCTCGAAGACAAGCGAGCCGCTATCCGCGAGGCGGCCTCGGAGGCACTCACCACGGTCGAGCTCGGGGACGACCCCCTGGCGATCTAAAGGCGGCGCCCCTACCGCTCCGCGGCGCCGTTGGTGCGGGTGCCGCTGGGAGGAACCGTCGTCGACCCGTTCGACCCATCCGCGGTGCCACTCACCTCGGGCGTCGCGGTGAGCTCGCCGGTCCTGCCGATCTCGGCGAGACCAGTCAGCCGCTTGCTGCCACGCTCGATCTCGTCCCAGTAGTGACAGGCCACCCAGTGGCCCGGCTTGACTTCGTTCAAGGCGGGTTCGTCGGTCCGACAGTTCTCCTCGGCGTAGGGACAGCGGGTGTTGAACCGGCAGGCCGGGGGCGGGTTCGCCGGGCTCGGGACATCGCCCTGGAGGATGATCCGGGTGCGCTTCTTCTCGAGGACCGGGTCAGGGATCGGGATCGCCGTCAGCAACGCCCGCGTGTATGGATGGAGCGGGTTCTCGAAGACCGAGGTTCGGTCGGTGATCTCGACGATCTTTCCGACGTACATGACCGCGACGCGGTCGCTGATGTGGCGCACGACCGCTAGATCGTGGGCGATGAAGAGGTAGGTCAGGCCCAGCCGCCCCTGGAGCTCTTCGAGCAAGTTGATAATCTGGGCCTGGATCGACACGTCGAGGGCGCTGATCGGCTCGTCGCAGACGATGAACTGCGGCTCGACTGCCAGCGCGCGGGCGATCCCGATACGTTGGCGCTGACCACCACTAAATTCGTGCGGATAGCGATTGGCGAAGTAGGGGTTGAGCCCGACCGTGCGCAGCAGCTCCTGGACCCGCTCCTGCTTGGCCCGACCCTTGGCGAGCTTGTGGATCTCGAGCGGCTCGCCGATGATGCTCCCGACCGTCATGCGCGGATTGAGCGACGCATAGGGGTCCTGGAAGATCATCTGCATCTCGCGCCGCATCCGACGCATGTCGCCGCCCTTGAGGGTGGTCAGGTCCTGATCGCCAAAGAACACGTGGCCGCCGGTCGGCTTGTAGAGCTGGAGAATCGCCCGGCCGGTGGTCGACTTGCCGCACCCGGACTCGCCGACCAGGCCAAGGGTCTCGCCCTTCTTGATCGCGAAATTGATGTCGTCGACCGCGCGGACGGCGCCGACCTGGCGTTGCAGGATGATGCCCTGGGTGATCGGGAAGTACATCTTGAGGTGTTCGACGCGGAGCAGCTCAGCGCCCCCGCCGTTCGCTGGCGTCTCAGCGTCGGCTCTCAGATCGGTGGCCATCAGCTCTTCCCCCCGGTAACGTCAACCCAGCACGCGATACCGTGATCGCGGTTGACTGGTTCCAACGACGGATTCTCCTCCACGCAGCGATCGACCTTATACGAGCAGCGCGGGACGAACGGACAGCCCTGCGGGGCATCGACCAGGTCGGGCGGGAGGCCCTCGATCGGGACCAGCTTCTCCCGACGCGGCTCATCGATCCGTGGCATCGAGCGGAGCAGGCCCAGCGTGTAGGGCATCCGCGGGTTGGCGAACAGCTCCTCGGCGGTCGCCGACTCGACGATGTAGCCGGCGTACATCACGTTGATCCGATCGGTCACGCCAGCCACGACGCCCAGGTCGTGAGTGATCAGGATCACGGCCATCGACAGCTCCGTCCGCAGACGCTTGATCAGCTCGAGGATCTGCGCCTGGATCGTCACATCGAGGGCTGTGGTCGGCTCGTCGGGGATGAGCAGCTTGGGCTCGCACGAGAGGGCCATGGCGATCATCACGCGCTGGCGCATGCCGCCCGAGAACTGGTGCGGATAATCGTCGTGGCGGCTGCCCGCGGCCGGGATGCCGACCAGCTCGAGCAGCTCAATCGTTCGCTTGCGGGCGGACTGGCGATTCATGCCCTTGTGCAGCTCGAGCGCCTCGCCGATCTGGCGCCCGATGGTCAGGACCGGGTTGAGCGACGTCATCGGATCCTGGAAGATCATCGCGATGTCGTTGCCGCGGACCCGTCGAATGCCCTCGTCGCTGAGCTTGAGCAAGTCTCGGCCGTCGAAGAGGACTTCGCCTTCGACGATCCGCCCCGGGGGCGTCGGGATCAGTCGCATCAGCGACATGGCGCTGAC
>JACCZL010000697.1 GCA_013695975.1 Chloroflexota bacterium | reverse complement strand
CTGTCCGGGGCTGCTCCTGACGCCGCGCTACGGCAGCGTCAACCACGTCCCGGACTACCATGACCGTCGCCGTTATGCGGTCTTGCAGCTCATGCACGGCGGCCAACGGCTGGCGGACCAACCATTCGCGGCTGCCTACCCCGGCCTCCTCACCCACGGCATCGACGACCCGGCAGCCTACATCTATCGGGGGATCGTGGCCGACTGCCTCCGAGCGGCCGAGTTCTTGCTCTCCCGCGAGGAAGTCGACAAGAACCGCGTCGGCATCATTGGCGATGACCTGGCGCTGATCACCGCCGCGCGCCGGCCTCATTTCATCGCCGTGCAGGCAGCCGGCCTGACGTTCTATCGACTGATGGAGGCCCGTCAGAGGACCGATGCCTACCCGATCGAAGAGCTGAACGATCACCTGCGCGCCTATCCCGACCGGCAGGACGCCGTCGCCCGCACGCTTGCGCTGTTCGATCCTCTCCATCACGTCTCCCAGATAGCGACCGCACTCGCCGCTCCACTGCTCAGCGTTGGGGATCCGGGCTCATTGAGCGGGCCAGAGTGGCTACAACCTCTGATGAGCGCTCTCGGCGAGGGCGTCGAACGCTACACCCTCACCCACGAGGGCGGGACCGACCAGGACCTGCTGGATGCCTGGATGGCAAACAAACTCGGAGTCGAGCCGAGGTCACGCTTCTGGAGCAGCGTATGACGGTACGAGCCTACCCGGCCCACTACGCCGTTTTCGGCAAGACGAAGCTGAAGCGGGCCCCTCGGCCGGGGACGTTCTGCGCCCAGATCCTGCCGCCGTGGGCCTCGACCAGGCCCTTGGCGATCGCCAGGCCGAGGCCGGCCCCGCCCTGGTTGCGGGCGCGGGATTTCTCACCGCGGTAGAAGCGCTCGAAGATGTGCGGGAGGTCGGCGGGGGGCACGCCCTCACCCGAATCGACGACGTCGACGCGGACGGTGTTGGGCTCCTCCTGGGCCTCGAGCACGATCACCCCCTCGGGCGGGGTGTGGCGGATCGCGTTCTGGACGAGGTTGTAAAGGACCCGCTGGATCCGGGTCGCGTCCATGACGACCGGCGGCAGGTCGCTGTCGACCTGGCCGGCCAGACGGAGGCCCCGAGCGTGGGCTTGCGGCTGGAGCGACTCGAGCGTATCGGAGAGCAGGTCGCGGAGCGAGCCCGGCTCGAGCTGCAGGCGCAAGGCCCCGGCATCCAGTTGTGATAGCTCGAACAGGTCGTCGATCAGGCTGCTGAGTCGGCCGACCTCGCCGTGGATCAGGCCCACGTAGCGCTCGATCGTCTCGGGGTCGGTCACGACACGGTCGTCGATCGCTTCGACCATCGCCCGGATCGAGGCGAGCGGGGTCCGCAGGTCGTGCGAGACGGCGGCGATCAAGTGACGTCTGGCCTCCTCCATCTCGCGCCGCATCGTGTCGGCCTCCTCGAGCTTGGCGGCCATGGTGTTGAACGCCTGCCCGAGCTGAGCCAGCTCGTCGGCCCCCTCCGCCCGGACCCGCGTCCCCAATCGGCCGCCCGCCACATCGCGCGCCCCCTCGGCGAGCTCTCGGAGCGCCCCGACGACCTGTCGCGAGAGCACACCGGCCAGGGAAAGGGAAACCGTCGCCGAGAAGAACAGCAGGAGCAGCAGCAAGCCGAGGTCATGACTCGAGTTGAACATCAGGACGCCGGTAACGAGGACGTTGATGAAGGCGATCAGCAGGACGACGAGATGGGCCAGGACCATCCGAGCGCGCAGGCCGGCCAGCCCAACGGCCGGGGCGAGCCGCATCACCCCGAGGGCAACGACCAGCGACACCGACCCCGACAGCGCGAGGAGGACCGCCAGGAGCTGGATGTCCGAGTCGGGCGCGCGAAGCACCAGGCGGCAGACGGCGACCGTGACAATGACGCCGGCGACGAGCCCACCGATCGGCAACGCCAGGTCACGGATGAGCAGCCGCGGCCCACTCATGCTTCGAACTTGTAGCCGATACCCCACACCGTCTTGACATACCGCGGTCGCATCGGGTTCGGCTCGACCTTCTCGCGCAGCCGCCGAATGTGGACCGTGACGGTGCTGGCATCGCCGTACCACTCGTAGTCCCAGACGTTGTCGAGGAGCTGCTCGCGCGAGAAGACCTGACCGGCGTTCTTGGCCAGGAAATAGAGCAGGTCGAACTCCTTGGCGGTCAGGTGGACCGCCTCGCCGTCCCGCTCGACCGCGCGCGAGCGCGGATTGATCCGCAGCGCGCCGGCCTTGAGGAGGTCGCCGGCGAGCGCCTGGGCGGGCGCGACCCGGGTCCGCCGCAGCACCGCCTTCACCCGCGCCGCCAGCTCCCGCGGGCTGAACGGCTTGGCGAGATAGTCGTCGGCGCCCAGACCCAGGCCGAGGATCTTGTCGCTCTCCTCGCCCTTGGCCGTCAGCATGATGATCGGGACGCTGCTCTCCGAGCGCAGTTGGCGGCAGACCTCGAGCCCGTCCAGCTTCGGCAGCATCAAGTCCAGGACGATCAGGTCGGGGCCCACCTCGCGGGCCAGCTTGAGGGCCGTCTCGCCGTCGCCGGCAACCGTGACGTTGTAGCCCTCGCGCACAAGGTAGCGCTCGACGACCTCCGTCACGATCGCCTCGTCGTCGACCACCAGCACCCGCTCGTGCCCCATCTCCCCTCCTTATCGGCCCGCCAGCCCCGTCAAGCGGCGCCCTCGCGCACGTAATCCTTGTCTACTAGCTTGCGGTGACGCTCCTGTATTCTGCACGACGATGATTACCCAATTCTTACGGTTCGGCGTACATCCCAGTCCGTTCCGAGCGCCCTCAGCGTCGCGGTACCGATGCCAATGCCGGCGTAGCGATTGGTAAGACTTCTGAAAGGATCGTTCGCAAGAGAGACGGTCGCCCGCCCTACAGTAACGGTAGCAGTGCGGACGGTAACAGTAGCAGTGCGGAGGCTGAGCGCATGAACGTCGCAGATCATCCATCGACTTCGGGCCACCAGGCTCGCGACCCCGCTGTGCTCGGGCACCACGAGGCGGCTGGCGGCCGACTCGCGACGCTCGGCGCGGGCGCGCTGGCCGGCCTGGTCGCCGCCCTGGTGATGACGGTGGTCATGGTGCTCCTCAGATCGACGCTGGGCATCTCGCCGCCGCCGGAGATGATTCCGGATCGGATCGCCCCGCTCATGCCGATCCCGCTCTTCTTCTGGCTCCTCGGCACGGTGGGTGGCTACAACGAGGCCAAGCAGCTCGGGGTCGGATCGATCCTGGCTGGCCAGCTCGTCGTCGGGGCGCTGTTCGGCCTGCTGTACGCGACGCTCGTCGAGCGGGAGCGGGCCCGCGAGCCGGAGTCCCGTGGGCTGCTTGGGCGTCCCGAGCTGGTCGTGGCCCTCTTTGTCGGGCTGCTCTGGCTCGTCACCGTGGCGCTGGTCTGGCCCGTGCTTGGGACCAGCTACCGCGGCCTGCCGGCCGGCCCGGCTGCCATCGCGACCGCGCTCGGGCTCCTTCTCGCCTACGCCAGCTATGGGGTAAGCCTGATCCTGGCGTACCGCGCCATCGCCGGCCGGGCTCCGTCCCGACTTTCGGGGGCTGCCCCCCGCTCGACGGGGCGTCGCGCCCTGCTCGTCGGAGGGGTCGGCGCGATCCTGGCGCTGACCTCGGGCGGGCTCCTGCGACGGCTCTACGGGTTGGCCACGTTCAGCTACGATGGCACGCGCCTCAATGGCCCCGACGTCGCGCCCGTCACGTCGAACGACGACTTCTACGTCGTCACCAAGAACGTCGTCGACCCGAGCGTCGACCGAGGGGCCTGGCGATTCGAGGTGACCGGGCTCGTGGGCCGACCACAGAGCTACCGCTTCGAGGACCTGGCGACGCTGCCGACAGTGACGCAGGAGACGACGCTGATGTGCATCAGC
>JACCZL010000325.1 GCA_013695975.1 Chloroflexota bacterium | reverse complement strand
CGAGGTGGTCGCCGCCAAGAACGCGGCGCCAACCGCTCCGCCCGCGAGCCTGGTCGAGGTCGCCGTCGGCGGGTAAACGCGTGGTCGACGCCGTGGTCCTCGCCGCCGGCTCGTCCACCCGGATGGGGCGGCCCAAGCTGCTCCTTGCGCTCGACGGCCGCGGCCTGGTCCGTCGGGTCGTCGACGAGACCCTCGCCTCACGCGTCCGCCAGACGCTCGTCGTGACTGGGGCCCACCGTGAGGCGGTTGAGGCGGAGCTCGCCGGACTCCCGGTCCGACTCGTGTACAATCCCGACCACACGCGCGGCATGAGCACCTCGTTGCGGGCCGGCCTGGATGCCCTGCCGCCGGATGCCGAGGCGGTCGTCGTGCTGCTTGCCGACCAGCCGCTGGTCGACCGCTCGATCGTCGACGCCCTGATCGCGGAGCGCGAGCGCACCGGCGCCACGATCGTCCGACCGAGCTACGGCGGCCAGCCAGGCAACCCGGTCCTCTGGGACCGCTCCCTGTATGGCGAGCTGCGAGCGCAGGACGGCGACCGAGGCGGTCGCGAACTCCTGCGCCTACGCGCCGGCGAGACCGCCCACGTCGAGATCGCGGATCGCCGAGCGGGGCAGGATGTCGACACGCCGGCCGAGTACCAGGCGCTGGTCGATGCGCTGGCCCATGCTGCCTCAGATCACGGGCACGTCGACGCCGGCGCCAGCTTCTGCCCACGCTGTGGCGGTCGGCTCGAAGCGCGGATCGTCCAGGATCGGTCGCGCCCAGTCTGCGTCGCCTGCGACTCTGTCTTCTGGATCGACCCGAAGGTCGCCGTCGCGGTCCTCATCCCCTGGCACGGCGGCGTCCTGCTGGGCCGTCGAGCGATCGATCCGGGCATGGGACTCTGGAGCTTCCCGTCTGGCTATGTCGACCGTGGCGAGATGCTCGAGGCGGCCGCTCGTCGCGAAGTCTTTGAAGAGACCGGGCTCGACGTCGACATAACGGGCCTGGTCGGCGCCTACTCGACCGCCGGCCACCCGGTGATCCTCGTGGTCTACGCGGGCGAGCCGCGGCTCGGCGCGGGCGCCCCGCCGGACCCACGCCCGGGCCCGGAGATGAGCGAGCTGACCGCGTTCGCGGTCGATCGTCTGCCCCCGATGGCGTTCGACCACGACGACCGTATCCTGGACGATTGGCTGGCCCTGCGGCGCCGTCAGGCGGTCGGCGGGTGAAGGTGTTGCGGCTGGCCGCCGACTCGGTCCGCGAAGAGCACCTCGGCTGGATCGTCGCCCACGACGTTCGCAACGCGGCCGGCACCAAATTCGTCCTCCGCAAGGGCAGCGCCATCGGCGCCGACAGCGTAGACTCGCTCGGCGCGCTGGGCCCGCGCGAGCTGCACCTCCTGTGCGCCGAGCCCGACGAGCTTCACGAGAACGAGGCCGGCGGCCGACTGGCGCGCGCCGCTGCCGGACCGGGTGTCGACTTCAGGGGTCCCTTCGCCAGCGAGTACACCTTCGTCGCGGCCACCCGCGGGCTGCTGCGGGTCGACGAGCCGACGCTGGTTGGCCTGAACGACCTCGACGGGGTGACGCTCTTCACCCGCTTCGACCACCAGCCGGTCGACGCCGGCGAGGACATCGCCGGCGCCAAGGTCACGCCGCTCGTGATCCCCCGAGCGACGATCGAGCGGGCCGAGGCGATCTGTCATTCGCGCCGCCCCCTTCGAGTGCTCCCCTTCGCGCCGATGCGCGTCGCGGCGCTGGTGATGGAGCGGGTCCACGCCCGCGCCCGCGACCGTTTCCAGGCCACCCTCGAGCGAAAGCTGGCCTGGTACGGCTCCGAGCTGGCGGCGCTGCGCGAGCTGGACGGCGCCCGTTCCCTGGTAGACCTGGTCCGCGCCGTCCTGGCCGACCGGCCCGGACTCATCATGGTCGCCGGCGCAAGCTCGCTCGACCCGCTCGAGCCACTCTTCGGCGCCCTGGACGAGCTGGGCGCGCGGATCGTCAAGCATGGCGTGCCGGTCGACCCCGGCAGCCTCTTCTGGATGGCCTACCTCGATGCCGTCCCGATCTTCGGTCTGGCGTCCTCCGAGATGTTCTCGCACCGGACTGTCCTCGAGCTGGTCTTACCGCGCCTGCTCGCCGGCGAGACACTCGGCCGCGAGGATCTCGTCCGCCTCGGCCACGGCGGCATGCTGCGCCGCGAGATGGCCTTCCGCTTCCCCCCGTACGAACCGTCAGAGACCGAGCCCAAGTCCTGACGGTGGCGCGGTGGTACAATCGCGTCGACGCCCGCGCACCGGCGCGCGGCCATCCAGCGTGAACGAGGGTGAGACGATGGCGCTCGAGCTCAAGCGGTATCTGTTCACGAGGGCGGAGTACCACCGCCTGGCCGAGGCCGGCGTTCTCGGCGAGGACGACCGAGTCGAGCTGATCGAGGGGGAAATTCTCGAAATGAGCCCAATCGGACGTCGGCACTGGGCCTGCGTGGACCGGCTCACCCATCTCTTCGTTCGCGCGGTCGGAGACGAGGCGATCGTCCACGTCCAGAACCCGGTCCCCCTGAATGAGCGAAGCGAGCCCGAGCCGGACCTGACGCTGCTGCGCTTCCGAGCCGACTTTTACGCTCCGGCTGATCCCACCCCGGCCGACGTCCTGCTTGTCGTCGAGGTGGCCGATAGCTCGATCGAGTACGACCGCCAGGTCAAGGCCCCGCTCTACGCCAGGACTGGCATCCCCGAGTTGTGGATTTTGGACCTGGGCCGCGACCACCTCGTCGTGTACCGTGAGCCCTCGACCACGGGTTATGGGACCACGCGCGTGCTACGGCGCGGCGAGACGATCAGTCCACTCGCCT
>JACCZL010000042.1 GCA_013695975.1 Chloroflexota bacterium | reverse complement strand
GCTACGGATTTACCTCGACCTCGATCCGGCCTTCAACCAGCTCTGGCACGCGACCGAGGGCATCGACATGCGCTTTGCGGGCCACACCCATTTCGTGACGGTCGGCCAGGCGATCGGGACGCCTGAGTGCGCGGTCCCCACCTGCGGGCTCGACTGGATCGCGACGCCGCAGCCCATCGTGCTCGACTCCTGGCCGGTGGCCGAGCGGATCACCTACGATGCGCTGACAACGGTCGGGAACTGGCGCGGCTACGGCTCGATCGAGCACGACGGCGTCTTCTACGGCCAGAAGGCCCACTCCTTGCGTCACTTCATCACTCTGCCGCGCCTGACCGACGAGACCTTCACCCTGGCCCTCGCCATCCACCCCGATGAGACCCATGACCTCGAGTCATTGGCGAGCAATGGCTGGCATCTGCTGGATCCGACGTGCGTTGCCTCCACGCCGGCCGACTACCGCCGCTTCATCCAGGGCTCGAAGGCCGAGTTCGGGATCGCCAAGAGCGGCTACGTCGCCGCGCGCTGCGGCTGGTTCAGCGATCGGAGCGTCTGCTACCTGGCCTCGGGCCGGCCGGTGATCGCCCAGGAGACCGGTTTCAGCCGCTTCCTGCCGACCGGCGAAGGCCTGTTCGCCTTCGAGACGAGCGACGATGTCCTGGCGGGTATCGACGAGTTGAAACGTGACTACGCGCGCCACGCGCGGGCTGCCCGCGGGATCGCCGTCGAGCACTTCGATTCGGATGTCGTACTGGCCCGACTGTTGCAGCAGGTCGGCGCAACGCCATGAGCCAGGTGGTCTCTACCTCCGCGCTGACGGTCGACGCCGGCGAGCTCCGAGCCGCGCTCGAGGGCGCCTTCTCCCGCCACTTCGGCGCGCCGCGCCAGATCGCTCAGCTCGAACGTCGCCCCTCGGCCTACTGCACCAGCTTCACCATCGAGGAGCTGGCCGTGCGCTTGGACGACGGTACGGCGCTCCGGCTCATGTTCAAGGACCTGAGCTGGCGCAGTCTGCCGGAGCGCGCGCGACGAGCCAAGCCCGCCTTCCTCCACAACCCGCTGCGCGAGATCGAGGTCTACCGAACGATCCTGTCGCCGCGGCGGCTCGGCACCGCCACCTGCTACGGGGCGGTCGTCGACCACGCCCGCCGACGCTACTGGCTCTTCCTCGAGCAAGTGCCGGGCATCGAGCTGTACCAGGTCGGCGAGCTGGCGACCTGGCAGGGGGTGGCCCGCTGGCTGGCGGCCTTCCATGCTCGGTTCGATGGGGCGGAGACGGAGCGGTCGGGGCTGTCCGCGCACCTGCTCCACCACGACGCGGAGTTCTACCGACGCTGGCTGCGCCGCGCGCGGGCGTTCTCCCACACGGCCGAGCCGAGGGTCGCGCGTGGCGTCGCGTGGCTGGCCGAGCGGTACGAGCGGGTCATCGACTGCCTGCTCGCGCTGCCGCCGACCTTGATCCATGGCGAGTTCTACGCCTCGAACGTGCTCGTGCAGGAGACGGGCGGAGGGCTGCGCGTCTGCCCGGTCGATTGGGAGATGGCGGCCCTCGGGCCGGGCCTGCTCGATCTCGCCGCCCTGACCGCCGGCGCCTGGACCGAGGAGGAAAAGACGAGCCTGGCCTTAGCCTACCACGCGGCGCTGCCGCCAGACGGCGGTGGCCGAGCGCCACGGGGCGAGTTCCTGGCCGCGCTCGACTGCTGTCACATCTACCTGGCGATCCAGTGGCTCGGCTGGTCGCCGGATTGGTCGCCGCCACCGGAGCACGCTCAGGACTGGTTGGGCGTCGCGCTCCGCCTGGCCGAGAAACTCGGGCTCTGAGATGGTTGCCCGCTCGCTGATCGTCAACGCCGACGACTTCGGCCAGAGCCCGGGCGTGAACCGCGGCGTCTTCGCCGCGCACGAGCGCGGGATCGTCACCAGCGCCAGCTTGATGGTCCGCTGGCCCGCCGCCGCCAAGGCAGCCGCCTACGCGCGTGAGCGCCCCGAACTAAGCCTCGGCCTTCATGTCGATCTCGGCGAATGGGCCTACCGCCACGACACCTGGGTGCCGGTCTATGCAGTAGTCCCGACGGACGACCCGACGGCGGTGGCAGCCGAGGTGGCGCACCAGCTCGCCACCTTCCGACGCCTCGCCGGCCGCGATCCCACCCACGTCGATTCCCACCAGCACGTCCACCGCTCCGAGCCGGTCCATTCCGTCCTGGCCGAAACGGCCC
>JACCZL010000643.1 GCA_013695975.1 Chloroflexota bacterium | reverse complement strand
GTCTTGTAGTCCTGCGTGAACGACCCGAGGGTGGTTCACGCATCGCCCCTCCGGGGATATGGCCGGTTCGGCGAGGGCCTGGTGCTCGGCCCAGGTGCGCTCGAAGGCAACGAGGGCCTCGAGTTGGCGGTCGTTCGGGGCGGCCTACCAGCGCTGGCCCCGCATCAGGCGGTCGGATCGTCTCCTACCGCGGGCTTGGACTGCTCTGGGGAGGGATGAGGATCGTCGTAGCCCGGGCCAGCAGGTAACAGTTCTCGCGATCCTGATTGCCTTCGATCGACGAGTGCGCCCAGTTCTCGTCAGTCGGGGTATGTCTGACGCTCAAGCCGAGTGAGCGCGGGTAGGCGGCTACGAGCGACCCGACGCCATGCGTTGGTCGGTTAGCCCGTGTCAGGGTCAGCGCGGGCGTCGTGAGCCGTGCCAGGTCGACCGAAATCTCCGGGTCGGGCTCTTTCCTGTTCCGATTGACGGTACTGTTCCGCATGAACGCCGTGCGGCTGATGGCGCCGTCGGGCTTCACGTGATCGGGGCCGAGTCTTCGATACAGGTCATCCTCGTCCGCGATGTCTTCCGGCGTCCGAGGCATCGATTCAGTGGAGGACTCGTTTGACCAGCTCGAGAGCCTCCGACGACGACAGGCCTTCGCCCTCTTCGAACCGTCGCTCGTCCTGGCGTCGATCGATCAACAGATACCCGATGACTCCATCCGGCCCGATGTCCAGTTCGAGGTCTTCAGTTGCGCCGCGCCACTCGAGCTGCACGCCGCCATCGGCGATCGGCATGACCGCGAACGGTTCGATGGGTGCTCGGGAAGAAGCGCAGAAGCGGCGGGCCACCGTGAGGATCAGGAGACCGGCTCGGGCGATGGCGATCGCCGTCGGCGGTGCTCCACCGTAAGAGTCCCAGTCAGGGCCGAGCTCCGCAAGGTGCACCAGGCGTTCGAACGTCGGTTCCAATCGCGGGAGTGGGTCTGGCCTCACGACCGTGACCCTTTCCGATACTCCCGACCGGCTCGGCCCTGTCGTCATCGTAGTGATCCTTGTCTCCGTCCGGCCGCGCTCAGCGGGGCGCGGGCTCGGCTTCGGCCGGTTCGGCGAGGACCCGGTGCGCGGCCCAGGTCTGCTCGAAGGCGACGAGGGCCTCGAGCTGGCGGTCGTTCGGGGCGGCCTGCCAGCGCTGGCCCCGCATCAGGCGGAGCGCCTCGCCGGCGTTGTAGCCCCCCGCGACCAGGATCGCCAAGCCCATCAGTGGGCCGCGGCCGACGCCGTGCTTGCAGTGGGCGTAGATCTGGCCGCCACCGGCCAGGCGCTCGATGGCCCATTCGACCCCTTGCAGGAGCTGCTCCTGGCTCATCGCGTAGCGATCCGGCGCCGGCAAGTACAGCAGCTCGATCCCGAGTCGACGGAGGGCCGCCTCGTCGTCGCGGGCCTCCTCACGCAAGTCGATGACGGCGGTCACGCCCATCGCCTTGAGACGTGGATAGGCCCTGACCGGTATCGAGCCACCGACGACGAGCTGGTCGGTGATCCGAGTGAGGTTGAGCTGGTCTCCTCGGAAGCGGGTCGTCAGCTCCAAGACGCGGGCGATGCCGCGCAGCCAGAGCTTGCCGAGGGGGTTGAGCCACCAGAGCAGGCCGCGCTCGTCGGCGGCGCGCTGGAAGTGGTCGCGTGCTTTCAGGTTCATCCGTCTAATCGTACACCAGGCGTCCCTCCGGTCGGGGGCCCGCCGCGCCGCCGACGAGAAGAGCCGGAGTCAATGAGCGTGCCCCCGCCCCCGTTCCACAGACGAGTGACCCCGTCCCGGGGCGGGCGAGGGTGTCTCCGTCACCAGATCTCGCGCAGGTCCAGGACGAAGCCAGGCAGGAGCGGGTCGGCCGACAGCTCGGTCGGGTCGTCGAGACGCGCGACCGGCGCGCCGGGACGGTAGACGTAGACGTGGTGGGGCTCGGGGTCGAGGAGCCAGCCGAGCCGGACGCCGTTGGCGATCCACTCGTCCATCTTGGCCTGCTGGTCGCGGAGCCGATCAGACGGGGAACGGAGCTCGATCACGAAGTCGGGGACCAGCGGGAGAAACTTCTTGCGCTCGGCGGCCGAGAAATGAGCCAGGCGGGAGCGGCGGACCCAGGCGGCATCGGCGGCGCGGATCGCCCCATTCGGCAGGCGGAAACCGCCCGACGGACCGACGGCCACACCGCTGCCGTCGCGCTTCGCCCAGGTCCACAGTTGCCCCACGATGTCGACTTCGCGCTCGCCGGTTTCCAGTCCCGCTGGTGGCATGAGCAGCAGCTCCCCCTTCGCGTTGCGCTCGATCCAGAGCTCGTGGTTGATCGCGCACAGCGCGAGCAGTTGGTCGTCCGAGAGGTGGAGCACCGGCTCCAGCCGCAGGACCAGCGGCAGGCCGGTCTCCTCGTCGTCCGTGGCGCGCCTCTCGGCGACCTGGGGTAGCGTGCTCGTCATGGTGGGTCGATCTCCCCGCCGTCCTCAGCGTCTGGGGTGCAGGCCAGCCAGGATTGCTCGCCGCGGATCATACCATGCGCACCAGGAAGCGATCGCCGCG
>JACCZL010000600.1 GCA_013695975.1 Chloroflexota bacterium | reverse complement strand
ATGTCCTCGTGCTCACGAAAAACCAGGCCGTGCTAGTCTTCAAGCTTGCGGGGATCTATGGGCGAGACGTCGACGACCGTTGGGAAGTGCTGCGAGAAATCGCCCCAGTCGTGGGCAGCGGCTTTCTTTGGCGCAGTTTCGCGCGATCCGCCGTCGGGCTCTTCCCGCCGCTCGTCTCGGCCGTGCCGAAGGCGACGATCGCCTACGTCGGGACCTACGTCGTCGGGGAGGCGGCCCGCTACTACTACGAGCGCGGACACAAGCCCACCAGCGACACGCTTCGGGAGATCGGCCGCCGGGCCCTCCAACGTTACCAGCAAGTCAACACCCGTCTGGGCGGGCGCCCGCCCGCCAGGCCACCAGAGAAGTAGGAGTAGGCTATGGCCCGCAAGTCTATCGAGCTCACCTGCCAGCAGTGCCGAAAGCCGTTCGAGAGCGTCGACTACGGCCAGGTGCTGAGTTGTCCTCATTGCGGCGCGAAGCTCCAGCAAGTGGCCCAGCTCGGCCAGTTACTCGAGCAATGGTTCTACCCCCGCCGCTGGCGTGCTGACCTCCACGAACCAAACCAGTTCTACCTGATCGAGAAGCTCTGGACGGCGAACGGGCAGGGGGTTACGCTCTACGAGGGCATCGCGCCGCCCCACACCAACTACGACATCTTCCGCAACATGGTGACCCGGCTGGTGGCTCGAGGGATCGACGAAGGCTGGGTCGAGCTCGAGTTCCCCGACGATCCTCTTGAAGAAAATCCCGTCTACCAGCTCAAGTTCAGCGACGCCGACCGCTTCGCGCGGGCGGTCGAGGGGCTGTTCCCCGAGGTCGATTGGGATGAGCAGATCGAGGTCCCGGTGCCGCCGGAGGCAGCCGCCACCGAAGCGCCGCCCGATCCAAAGGAGCCCACCCCGATCTCCTCGCGCCGCGCTCGTCGCCGCTAGCTGATCGGCGCCGCCACTCGGAGGCGCTCGCAAATCGCGTCGCCAACCTCCCAGGTGGTTGCCTGCCCACCGAGATCGGGCGTCAAGACCCCCCCATCAGCGGTCAGAGCCTCGATCGCAGCCATGATCTGGCGCGCCGCCTCCGCCTCGCCGAGATGATCCAGCATCATCGACGCGGCCCAAACGGCCCCAATCGGGTTGGCGATCCCCTGGCCGGCAATGTCCGGCGCGGAGCCGTGAACCGGCTCGAAAAAGCCCGGCACGTCACGGATCGGGTTGACGTTGGCGCTTGGCGGGACGCCCAGACTGCCCTGGAGCGCCCCGGCCAGATCGGTCAAGATGTCGGCGAACAGGTTCGAGGCGACGACCACGTCGAGTGTCTCGGGATTACGGACCATCCTCGCCGCCATCGCGTCGACGTGGACTCCCTCGTGCGCGATCTCTGGATAGTCGCCGGCCACCTGAGCGAAGACCTCGTCCCAGAAGACCATGTTGTGCTGCATGGCGTTTGACTTGGTGACGCTGGTGACCTTCCGCCGTCCCAGTCGCCGCGCCAGGTCGAAGGCATAGCGCATGATCCGCTCGACGCCGGTGCGGGTGAACACGATGCTCTGGATGGCGACCTCGTGGGGCGTTCCGATGTGGACCCGACCCCCCACCCCGGAATACTCACCCTCGGTGTTCTCGCGGACACACACAAAGTCGATGTCCTCGACCCCTTTGCCCCGCAGGATTCCCTTCGTTCCAGGCAACAGCCGGCAAGGTCGCAGATTGACGTACAGGTCGAACGTCTTGCGGATCGGCAGGAGCAACCCCCAGAGTGAGACGTGGTCGGGCACGAGCTTGGGAAAGCCAACCGCCCCGAGATAGATCGCGTCGAATGACTCCAGCGTCGTCAGCCCGTCCTCCGGCATCATCCGTCCATGCTCGAGGTAGTACGCGCAGCTCCAGGGAAACGACTCGAAGTCGATCCGAAAGTCGCCTCGGACTTCCTGCAGCGCCTCGAGTACCTTCATCCCGACCTGGATGACGTCTTGACCGATCCCGTCGCCCGGAATCGCCGCGATGGCGTACGTCTTCATCCTGCTCACTCCTCCTGAATGCCGGCAAGACGGGTCGGACAACGACCCGGGCGGCTCACCAACTCGATCACCAGCGCTCGATCGGGATCGTCACCGTCGGCGCAGATACGCCCGCCAGCCGAACACGGCCCCGACGGTGCAGATCAACCCCACCGCGATGAGGATCCCGATCGTCATCGCCGAGAGGTCAACCCCGCGCCCCCGCCCAACCGATCGCACCAGGATCCAGGCCACCAGGATGTTCGCTGTGACCACCGCCAGCGCCGTCATGACCGCGGGTCCGACCGGAAACCTCGGCCCCATCTCGTTCCAGCCCACCCCAAAATCCCTGGTGGGCGTCCGGCGAGATGATACAATAGCGCCTCGGCAACAAGCCCTGAGCCGTGCCGCGCCGGAGCGGGAGCTCCAGGGACGAGAGGGAGTGAGCGCCGATGGGCGGTGGCCTCTGGGTTTCCTACTTGATCGTCTTTCTGGCAAGCGCGTGTACCCTCGTCCTCGAGATCGTTGCCGGACGCATCCTTGCCCCGTTCATCGGCGTCTCGCTCTACACCTGGACGAGCATCATCGGCGTCGTCCTGGCGGGCATCTCGCTCGGCAACTACCTCGGCGGCGTCGTCGCCGACCGAATCGGGTCGCGACGCACGCTGGGGCTGATCCTCCTCGGCGGCGGCCTGACCAGCCTCGTCGTCCTACCCCTGGCAACGGTCGACCTGACGCTGATCTTCCCGCGCAGTTACCCCCTCATGCTGCGGATCGTCCTCCTGACATCGCTCCTGTTCTTCCCGCCCAGCCTCGTCCTCGGGATGGTTTCGCCGGTCGTCGTCAAGCTCGCCCTCACCGACCTGAAGCAGACCGGCAACGTGGTCGGCAAGATCTACGCCTTCTCGACGCTCGGCAGTATCGTCGGAACCTTCGCCACCGGCTTCGTCTTGATCTCGTCGTTCGGGACCAGGACGATCGTCTTCGGCGTGGGGATCGTCCTCCTCGGGATGGCCCTGCTCTTCGGCGACTTCTTCCGCGCCCGTAAGGCGGACCTTGGGGTCGGTGTCGCGGCGGCACTCGTGCTCGGGCTGCTGCTCTATCAGATCGACACCAGGAACGCCCTCGCGAGCACCTGCTACAAGGAAACTGACTACTACTGCATCAAGGTCACCGACCACATCGTATCGAGCGACCGCCTCCTCAAGACCCTGGTCCTCGACCATCTAATCCACAGCTACAACTCAGTCGACGACCCGACCTACCTCCAATACGGCTACATCAAGGTCGACGCCGAAATGACCGAGTACGTGGCCCAGAAGACGCCAGACTACCGCGCCTTCTTCGTCGGTGGCGGCGCCTACACCCTGCCCCGCTACATGGAAGTCCGGCATCCAG
>JACCZL010000599.1 GCA_013695975.1 Chloroflexota bacterium | reverse complement strand
CCCCTACGCCGACGGATCACTTTCAGCGCCGAGCACCGGGTCCGGCAGCGCTGTCGTCTGGATCCGCCTCCGGTGCTCCCAGGCGCAGGAAGTCTGTTCGCCCCGGCAGGAGCTGGGCCTCGGCCTGGACCTGGAGTGGCAGTCCCCAGAGCTGGATGAAGCCGACCGCCGCCTTGTGGTCGAAGATGTCGCCCTGGCCGTAGGTCGCCAGGCCCGGATTGTAGAGCGAGCGCTCGGCCCGCCGCCCGACGGCGGCGCAGGTCCCCTTGAACAGTCGCACCCGCACGGTCCCCGTCACGTAGTGCTGCGAGGAGGCGACGTAGCTGGCGAGGTCCTGGTGGTGGGCCGAAAACCAGAGGCCGTTGTACACCAGGTCCGCGATCTCGCGGGCGACGAGCTGCTTGAAGCGCATCTGGTCCTTGGTCAGGGTCATCTTCTCGAGCTCGGCATGGGCCGTGTGCAGGACCACGGCCGCCGGACACTCGTACACCTCGCGCGACTTGATCCCGACCAGCCGATTCTCGATGTGGTCGATCCGCCCGACCCCGTGCCGGCCGGCCGCCTCGTTGACCCGGCCGATCAGCGCCCGCCCGTCCAGCATCTCGCCGTTGAGTCCGATCGGGATGCCGCGCTCGAACTCGATCTCCAGATAGCCCGGCTCATCCGGCGCTCGGCGCGGGTCGGTCGTCCAGAGGAAGGCGTCCTCCGGCGGCTCGGTCCACGGGTCCTCGAGGATGCCCGCTTCGATGCTCCGCCCCCACAGGTTCTCGTCGGTGCTGTAGGGACTCGCCACGGTCACCGGCACCGGGATGTCGTGCTCCTCAGCGTAGCGAATCTCATCGTCGCGGCTCATACCCCACTCGCGGACGGGCGCGATGATCTTCAGGTCTGGCGCCAGGGTCCGAATCGAGACGTCGAAGCGGACCTGGTCATTCCCCTTACCGGTGCAGCCGTGGGCGACGGCAGTCGCTCCCTCCAGGCGGGCGTAGTCGACCAGAATCTTGGCGATCAGCGGGCGGGCCAGCGCTGTCGCCAGGGGATAGCGCTCCTCGTAGATCGCCCCCGCCTGGAGGCTCGGAAAGATGAAGTAGCGGATGAAGTCATCGATGGCGTCGTGGGCGTAGACCTTGATCGCCCCGACCCGCAGCCCCTTCTCCTGGATCGCCTCCAGCTCTGGCTGGTTCCCGACATCCACGGTGACCGCGACCACGTCGAGCCCGTACGATTCCTGGAGCCACTTGATCGCGACCGACGTGTCCAACCCGCCCGAGTAGGCCAGGACTACCTTCTCCATGCCGCTGCCCTCCCGTTTTGCTTCCTCCGGTAGAGATTGAAGAACACGGTCTCGGGAACAAGGCCCTACGCCTGGTGCTTGGCCAGGAGCTCCCGGATCGCCGGCACCAGCGCACGCGGAACCTCCATCATCGTCCCTGTCCGATCCTCAAAGGCAGTCTCGTCCTCGGCGACTGCCTCGGCTTCGGTCTGCCCCTCGTAATGGGCAAGCACCCTTCGCACGCGCCCTTCATCCCAACCCGGTGGAAATCTGTTCTGGCTCATCTCGTTCCTCTTCGGCGGCGGCGCCGCCGATACGCCGCCAGTGGCTTCCCCTGCAGTTCATACGCCGTAATCACGAACACGCTCTCAAGCTCGGGGTCTGGGACGTAGATGACTCGCAAGTACCTCCCGCCCCGAGTTTGCCCGATGGCAATTCGGGCACCTTCCTGCCCCGGGCGATCTTCGTTCGGATCGCCGATGACGTCGGCGGCTTCGTCCTCGGTTACTCCATGACCATAGACGTGTGGCTCGCCAGTTGCCGGATCAAGGTAGAAGCGAACGTTCATCGTTCACACGAGCAGTCTACCCTCTCCCCCGCCGTCAGCATACCAGACGGTGCCCCACCGCACCCCGGCCGGATCGTCATGCGCGGCAGCCCATGGTAAGGCGGCGGCCGCCTCGAATGTAGGGCTCCGGCCGGCGTCCGCCTTGTACGGCGGCAATCCTCAACTCGCGGGGGTGGCTGTCTGCCTCCGTGCATGGTCGGTCGCCCCCGCGGGCACGTCTTCTGCCAAGGCGACGACGGTCTCGTCCAGCCCGCGGCTCTGATCCCGGCGCTCGGGCGCCTCCTGGCCGAGTGGGGTTGTGGCGACCCAGCGATACATGTCGGCGGCGCCGAGCAGCGTGCGGGGCGTAAGCCCGATGCCCTCGAACGTGGCGGCGATCTCCTCCATCTCGCCGACCCAGCGATGCGCCTTTGGTGGCATGCCGGGAATCGAGCGCGTCAGCCAGGAAAGGAGCGCCTGCTGGCTGTGCTCGAGCTCCGCGCGGAGCGGCTCGTGAAGGCCGAGCTGGTGTGCCGTCACCATCAGCTCCGTCCCGAGCGCGGTCAGCCCTTTGGTCAGGGCGGCGTAGCACATCTTCAGCCCGGACGCCTGGCCGATCTGGGGTCCGACGACGACGAACTCGAGCACCTGGTCCGCTAGCGCGGCGAGCTCGCGGGCGTGCGGTCCTGAGAGGTGGATGCGGGTGGCTCGGTCGCGGGGCGGCGGGCCGATAATCCCGCCGTCGACATACCGGGCGCCGGCCGCCTCGACGATCTCGCCGATGCGCCGAGTCGTCGCCGGGGCGACGGCGTTCAGGTCGGCGTAGAGCAGGCTGGTCCCCACTGAGCGCAGCGCCGCCGCTACCCGCTCGGCCGCTGCCACCGCCTGGGCCGGCACCAGGACCGAGAGCACGGCGTCGGACGCCTCGACCATCCGCTCGACACTGCCGACATCCTCGAGGCCCGCCTCGGCGGCGAGCCGCCGCGTCCGAGCGCTCCGCGCGTCGAGCGCCGCGACGACGCGTAGCCCCTGGCCTGCGAGCGCCTGCCCGATCGCCGCGCCCATGTCGCCGGGGCTCAGGATGCCAATTGTCTGGATCATCGCGTGCCTCCTCCATCCGGTGGGCAGACTCGAAGGGGTTGTGCTAGCCGTTCGTCGTGGCCGATCCTGTCTGCGAGCTCGAGTTTCGAGCCCTCAAGGTTCATCATGGCGGCGTGACCAGGCCCCGGTCTCCTATCCTGTACGCGCTCGAATAGCCCATCCGTAGCATGTAGAGCGCAGCGTCCGGATTCTTGGCCTTTGCACGCTTGAGGGCGGCCAGTTCATGGTCATCGATCTCATACTCGCCGGTCTCGATATTCAGGACAAGGAACCTTCCCTTGTGGCTGGCCTCCACGCTCTCGCGTATCTGTTGGTCATACAATGCCTGTCCGCGCTCGACAATCTCGGCGCTTCTGTACCGTGGGTGGGGCATAGGAGAAACCTCCTCGCCTCGACCAGGTGGCCGAAGCACGCGTACCGCCGCATCTCGCCGTCGGTGCGCACGTCCAGCCCCGCCTGCTCCTGGAGCCTGACTGCCTCGTCGACGGCGCGATCCTCGATCTGCTTGAACTCGGCGGGGACGATCGCGCCCGCTTCCCAGCGCTCGCGCGCCGCTATCAGGTACTCCGGCCGTAGCAGGCTGCCGACCACGTCGCTGTGGATGGCGGCGCTCGCCCCCACCGATCCAGTCTCTGACGCCATGGTTCCCCCCTCCTCGACCGCCGCTGGCGGCGCCAGGCGCAGCGGTCCGCAAGATCCTTGTAGACCCTTGTAGGGGCAGGATTCAAACCCGCCGCTGCCTGAGAGCAAGGCCTCGATTGTGATGCGCCTGCCCAATAGCAGCATTGACGCCTACTGATTGAACGCCATGGACGGCGATTCTATACTCGGCCCAGCGAAGCACCCCGCGTCTGACCATAGAGGGGAGCTATGGGCTGTCCGGCGTGCGGCGCGGAGAACCCGGCCGGCAACAAGTTCTGCGGGAGCTGTGGCTTGGCACTGGCCGCGCGGTGCACGGCGTGCGGCCACCCCAAGCCACCGACCAACCGATTCCGCGGAGAGTGCGGTGGCGGCCTGACCCAGGCCGCCCAGGCGAGCCCGGGTGCTCGAGCGTCGTCCTCCACGTCGCCCCAGTCGTACACGCCCCGGCACCTGGCCGAGAAGATCCTGGCGATCCGCGCTGCCCTCGAGGGCGAGCGGAAGCAGGTCACCGTCCTATTCGCCGACGTCAAGGGCTCGACCGACCTGATCCAGGGCCTGGACCCCGAGGCGGCCCGGACCCTGCTCGACGGCATCGTCACGGTGATGATGCAGGCCGTCCATCGCTACGAGGGGATGGTCAACCACATCCTGGGCGACGGGATCATGGCCCTGTTCGTGGCACCGATTGCCCACGAGGACCACGCCGCCCGCGCTTGCTACGCCGCCCTGGCGATGCAGGAGGCGATCCGGAAGCATTCCCAGGAAGTCCGCCAGCAGCACGGCCTCGAGGTTCACGCCCGGGTGGGCCTCAACTCGGGGGAAGTGGTCGTCCGCGCGATCGCCAATGACCTGCGGATGGACTACTCGGCGGTGGGCCCGACCGTCCACCTGGCCGCCCGCATGGAGCAGCTCGCCCGGGACGACAGCATCCGGCTGACCGGCCAGACGCTCGCGCTGGTCGAGGGCTACGTCCAGGTTCGCGCGCTCGGGCCGTTCCCGGTTAAGGGGTTGCCCGAGCCGGTCGACGTGTTCGAGCTGATCGGGGCCGGGCTGGAGCGGACGCGGCTGCAGGCGGCCGCGACGCGCGGGCTGACCCGCTTCGTCGGGCGGCAGGCCGAGCTGGAGACGCTGCACCGAGCGCTGGAACAGGCGCGGGCGGGCTGGGGTCAGGTGGCCGCGCTGGTCGGGGAGCCCGGCGTCGGCAAGTCCCGCCTGGTCTGGGAGGTGACCCACTCGCATCGGGTCCGGGGCTGGACAATCTTGGAGTCTGGCTCCGTCTCCTATGGCAGGGCGACCGCCTACCTACCGGTGATCGACCTGCTCAAGGCGTACTCTCGGATCGAACCGCACGACGACGCGTGCGCCATTCGCGAGAAGGTGACCGGCAAGGTGCTCATGCTCGACCGCGCCCTGGAGCCGAGTCTGCCGGCTCTGCTGGCGCTGCTGGACGTGCCGCTCGAGGACCCCTCCTGGGAGGCCCTCGACCCGCGGCAGCGCCGACGGCAGACCCTCGACGCGGTGAGACGCCTGCTCCTCCATGAGAGCCGGGTCCGGCCCTTGTTGTTGGTGTTCGAGGACCTCCACTGGATCGACGCCGAGACCCAGGCCCTGCTCGATGGCCTGGTCGAGAGCCTGCCAAACGCCCATATCCTCTTGCTCGTCAACTACCGCCCCGAGTATCGCCACGAGTGGGGCGGCAAGACCTGCTATGCCCAGCTCCGGATCGACCCGCTCCCGCCCGAGAGTGCCGAGGAGCTGCTTCGGGCGATCCTGGGCGACGTCCCCGAGCTAGAGCCACTCAAGCGCGACCTGATCGAGCGAGCCGAGGGCAACCCCTTCTTCCTGGAGGAGAGCGTCCGCACGCTCGTTGAGACCGGCGCCCTCGTTGGCGAGCGGGGGGCCTACCGTGCGGGCGAGCGAGCGCCCGGAGATTCGAATGCCGGCGACGGTCCAGGCGGTCCTGGCCGCCCGCATCGACCGGCTGCCACCGGAGGACAAGCGCCTGCTCCAGGCGGCGGCCGTGGTCGGCAAGGACGTGCCGCTGGCCCCGCTCCAGGCCATCGCCGGGCTGTCGGATGACGATCTCCTCGGCGGGCTGGCGCGGCTGCAGGCGGCGGAGTTCCTGCACGAGGCGGCGCTGTTTCCGGAACCGGAGTACACCTTCAAGCACGCCCTGACCCACGAGGTCGTCTACGGCGGTCTGCTTCAGGAGCGACGGCGGACGCTCCACGCCCACGTCGTGGACGCCATCGAGGCGCGCTACCCCGACCGTCCGGCCGAGCAGGCGGAGGGGCTGGCCCACCACGCGCTCCGTGGCGAGGTCTGGGACAAGGCGCTGCTCTATGCCCGCCTGGCCGGCGAGCGGGCCGCGGCGCGCTCCGCCACCCGCGCGGTGATCGCCTGGTTCGAGCAGGCGCTGGCCGCCCTCGCGCGGCTCCCGCGGGAT
>JACCZL010000550.1 GCA_013695975.1 Chloroflexota bacterium | reverse complement strand
AAGCGACCTCGTCGAGGGTGATCCCGAGCTGCTCGACGATCGCGCGCAGCGCGGTCAGCTTGTCCAGGACACCCTGGCGGACGAGCTCAATCTTCATCTTGCGCGCCCGGCGTTCGACGATTTTGGTGTTCTCCCGCGTCAGGATCGCGGTCTTGAGGCCGGCCTCGTGGACGAGGGCGACGCCCATCCCGTCGCGGGTGTTGAACTTCTTGAGCTCCTCGCCATTCTCGCCGTAGTACATCCCTGCGTCGGTCAGCACGCCGTCGACGTCCATCGCCAGCAGCCGCACGCGGCGGGCTCGTTCGCGAATCTCAGGGCTCATCGGCACCCAAGCGGGCATCAGCACCGCGACCGTGAGGGAGCAGCCTGGGCTCGGGCGAGTGGCCTGCGTGGTTTGCCTGGGCCGCTCCCTTACGGTCGCGGTGCTGATACGTTGCCTGCACTACCGCGTTTAGGACCGGCGCCATCGGAGGGCCTCCGCGGGGACGAGGGTGTCCTCGCCGATGGGGCTTTCGGCCACGATCCCGACCAGGAGCGGGAGCATGCCCGGCTTGAGGCCGCTGCCGGGGCCTTTGACGGTCAGCATGTCGGCGGTGATGACGGCGCCGGCCGGGATCGCAACCCTGGCGACGATGCTCTTGGCCAGCCGCTCGCGTACCCGTCGCTCGTCGTCCATGATCCGTTTGTCGGGTGAGCCGAGGGCCTTCTCGACGTTGCGGATGTTGCGGACCAGGCGCTGCAAGCCGGTCGGCTCGAGCGAGGCGGCGTGATCGGGGCCGATCATCGTCCGGTCGATCGTGAAGTGGCGCTCGATCACCGCGGCGCCGAGGGCGACCGCCGCTTCCGAAGGGGCCAGGCCGCGCTCGTGGCCGGAGTAGCCGACGACGCAGCGATAGCGCGCCCGATAGGACGGAATGACCCGCAGGTTGATCTGATCGTTGTCGCACGGGTACGTCGAGGTGCATTGGAACAGGACGAGCTGGTCGTTGTGGCGGCGGACGGTCGCCACGGCCTCGTCGACCTCGCCCAGGTCGCTCATGCCGGTCGAGAGGAGGACCGGCTTGCCCTTCCTGGCGATGTACTCGACTAGCGGGAGATTGGTGCAGTCGGCCGAGGCGATCTTGAAGGCGGGAATGCCGAGGCGATCGAGGAAGTCGGCGCTCCGCTGGTCCCAGGCGCTCGCCAGCAGCGTGATCCCCCGGACGCGGGCGTGGTCGGCCAGGGCGTAGAAGTCCGCCTCGGACAGCTCGAGCCGCTCGCGATGCTCGCCGTAGGTGGCCCCGAGCGAGGTCGGGACCGTGTACGGGCGGATCAGGGCTTCGGCGATCAGGATGTCGGCGATGGTCCGCTTCTGGAACTTGACGGCGTCGGCACCGGCGTCGGCGGCGATGTCGACGAGCTGCCGGGCCAGCTCGAGGGAGCCGTTGTGGTTCACGCCGGCCTCGGCGATGATGTAACAGGCGTGCCCGTCCCCGACCGGTCGCCCGGCGATCTCGAGCGTCATCACGTGCAGAGGGCCCCTTCCCGCCGAAGCAGCGGCAGGATCGCTTCGGCCACCCGGAAATCGTGCTCGGTATCCAGGTCGATACACGGCTCCGGGTCGACCAGGTACGGCACGACCAGCTCGCCCATGGTTGAGCCGCGTTCGACCACCTCGCGTCGGATGGCGTCGACCAGGCCGGCCGGCCAGTAGACCGGCGGGAGGGTCTGCCGGGCCAGGTCCGAACCGAACCGGCGGAAGAGTGGCGTATCCTCGTACGGCCCCAGTCGGCCATCGTGCAGCCGCCACATCTTCCGTGGGTGATGCTTCTCCGGGTAGACCGACTTCACGCAATCGGCGCCGGTCTCGCGCATCAGGCGGATCACCTCGTCGATCTGCTCTGGACGTCGAAATGGGAGCGTCGGCCGCAGGTGGACGACCATCGCCGGCCGATAGTCCTGCTGCTCGGCCAGCCAGGCCAGGGCGTGCTGGAAGACCGGCAGGTCCGGGGTGTCGTCGCGGGCGTACTCGGCCGGCCGCGGGAACGGCACCTCGGCCCCGTGCTCCCGCGCCACGGCCGCGATCTCTTCGTCGTCGGTGCTCACGATGTAGCGATCCAGCTCCCGCGCAGCCCTGGCCGCTTCGATGCTCCAAACGATCAGCGGCTTGCCGCCGAGCAGCTTGAGGTTCTTGCGCGGCACCGCCCGCGACCCCCCCCGCGCCGGGATGATGCCCAGGGCCGGTAGGCTAGCAGTCATCAGTTAGCAGCGATCAGCGGGTGAGCGGCTGGCAAGGTGGACCCGCCGAGCTGGAGCTTTTTATGGCTGCTAGCTGAGAGCTGATAGTTTCCTCCTCGAACAGCTCGTCGGCCGGGACCCAGCGGACGCCGGCCCGCTCGGCGTGCTCGATCAGGGCGTCCAGGATCTGGGCCAAGCGGCTGTCGATCTCCCAGTAGTGGGTTGCCAGACAAAAATCGCCGCCGAAGCGGCGCGCCTCCTCGAATTGGGTCAGGAGCTCGTCGAGCGTGGTCCGCGGGACGAGCGGCTGACAGCCGAATTCGGCGTGCCTGTTGTAGCGCAACGGCCAGGGGTAAATCAACCGCTCGCGGCGTGAACGCCCGGTCCGCCGACGGTGGTCCGTGATCAGCAGGTAGTTGCGGAGGGTGTCGAGCCCCCACGGCTTCCGGTCGGGGCGGAACGAATAGAACGAGCCGAGGACGTCGAGCCCGGCCGCGTCGACGGCCCGCAGCCCGCGTCGCGAGAGGGCGTTATGGGGCGGCACGAATGTCCGAATCGGCCGACCGAAGAGGGCCTCGAGGTAGCCCCGCGCGCGCGCGAGCCGCTGCTCGAGGGCCGGCGCCGCCTCGAACTCGTAGCCGCTCGGGAAGTTCTGGTGCGAGTAGCCGTGGAGCAGGATCGAGACGTGGCCGATGCTGACCTTCCGCCGCAGGAAGGCGAGCAGCTCGGTGTTCTCGCCGAGCGGAAACTCGCGGTCGCCCTGCCAATGCTCGGGCGGGATCGCCTTCGAGCGGGTGCTGGCGTGAACGGGCACGACCGCGAGCGAGATCGGGATGCGACCCCAATAGCGTCCGTAGACCCGCTCGAGCTGCTCGGGGCGCGTAAAGAAGCTGGTGTCGTCGTCGCGGATGGCGAAGCGCACGTCGTTGGGCGGAGACGACTCCGCGCGGCCCAATCGTATCCGATCCGGAGAGCCGCGCGAGCGAGGTCTGAATTTGTAGCCTTCGATCCGGCCCTCTCACGGCGAGAGTCGGGACTCTTACGGCTCGCCGGGCCTCCGCGCCAGGCGATCCGGGAGCCCGATCGGGCGGTAGAGCCAGTGGTCGGCCATTTGGCCGGCCGGGACATAGGCGGCGCGGAGGGCGTCGCGCATGCCGGCGGTCCACTCGGCGTCGGCGAGGGGGGTCTCGAGGGGGGTGCGGAGGGCGACCAGCTCAAAGCGCTGCGCGGTGATCGCCTCGAGGATCGGGCGCTCGTCCCACAGGCCCTGCTCGGCGAGCAGGCGGAAGATGACGAACTCGAAGAGGATCGGCTTGCCGGCTGCGATGGCTAACGCGGGGTCGTCGGTGAGCAGGTTGCCGGGCTCGGCCGCGACAAACGGGGCCAGCTCGAGCTGGGCGCGGACCGCGCCGGCACCGCCGGCCGGTAGCACCACCAGCGCCTCGCCGATCGCCGCGCGGTAGCCGGGGAGCGACACGAGCAGCGCGGCGAGGAGGGCGCCGGCCAGACCGGCCCGCGCCAACGCGACCCGCCACCCGGGCAGCTCGGCCAGCCGGACGGCGAGGATCCCGATCATCGCGGAGCTGGCGGCGGTCAGCTCGAGCCAGTAGTTCGAGGAGGCGCCGACCTTGCCAATGCTGGGAAGGGTCAGCGCCGTGCCGATGAAGTACCAGCGCCAGAGTCGCTCGTCGGGTCGGGTCGGCAGGAGGAACAGGGCGGCCGCTGCCAGCAGCGGCAGGGCGTTGAAGCGCAGGAACAGCTCGAGCTGGAGTCGGAGATAGCTGAGCCAATACGCGTTCGCGTTCGCGACCGCGGTGTACCAGAGCAGCCAGCCGTCGCTCTGCGCCTGGCCGACCGAGATGGCGGCCGCGAGGCCCCCAAGAACTAGGCCGCCGAAGGCCAGGGCTGACCGCCGAGGTCGGATGGTGAGGGCCACGGCGATCGGGGCGACGAGATACGTTTGCTTGGTCAACAAGGCCAGGACGAGTGGCAGGGCGGCCAGGTGAGCGCGGCCGGCCGTCGCGAGGGCCA
>JACCZL010000547.1 GCA_013695975.1 Chloroflexota bacterium | reverse complement strand
AAGGATCGTCTGCGGAAAGGCGGTCAGGGCGTCATAGGCCTCGGCGGCGGTGGGGTGCTCGGGATCGCGGAAGAAGACCTCGATGTGGCCGGCCAGCAGGCCGCAGTCGGGCGTTCCGAGGAGCCGCGGCACGCCCTTCGCCAGCCAGTCGTGAGCCGGGATGCAGTCCGCATCCGTGAAGGCCAGGACCTCGCCCGAGGCGAGGGCGATCCCCCTGTTCCGAGCCGCGGCGGTACCCGGGACCTTCTCGTAGGTGGACCGGGCCTGCCGGAACTCGTCCACCAATGGCCCGACAGTCTGCGCAGATCCGTTGTCGACCACAATCACCTCGTAGCGATCCTTCGGGTAGGTCTGGTGCTCGAGCGCTTGCAGGCAGGTCCGCAGGCGGTCCGGGTCATTAAACACCGGGATGACGACCGACACGAACGGGGTCGAACGGTCGGCGACGACCTCGGGGCCGGCCTCGGGGGCCGGTCGGTGCGGACCGCTGGCGTCGGAGTGGGGGCGGTCTCGGGGGGTTTTCAGGGGTGGTACCCCCACGCCTCGAAGCTCTTCCGCCAGGCGACCGCGAGGCGTTGTCGGGTCGCGGGAGCGAGCTCGGGGAAGGTGTTTGGGCGGTATCCGTGGATGGCCTTCAAGTAGCGCCCTAATTTGATCTCCAACTCGTCCGACCACTCCAGGGCGAGGGCATCGTATGCCTGTCGCAACTCGCCGACCGGATCACGCTTGAGGTTTTCGTAGCGCAGCTCGTGGAAGTGACCGGAGGGGATCAGCGGTCGTTGATCGAAAAAGGCGTCGGAAACCTCCCGGTAGCGCTCGACGATCCTGTCCTCGAAGCGCCGCGGATCGACGCGCTGCAAGGCGTTCAATTGCATGGTGTTCACGTAGAGATGATAAGTGGAGCGGAAGACGGCGTGGGGGTGGCGGTGGATGTGCAGGAAGCGGGCCCCGGGGAACAGCTCCATCAGGAGGCGGATTCGCGCGGTGTGATACGGGGACTTGAGGACCAGCGGCCGCCCGTACTTCCAGGTGAGCTTCTTGAGGAACCAGACGAAGCCGCCTTTCCAGCGTGACAGATCGGCGGCGGACGCGCGACGGAAACTCACGTATCGGCGGTAGCGAGCGCGGTGGCGGGGAAACATCCGCTCGAGAAACGGCGAGCAGCGTGTGAGCAGGGCGAGTGCCGGCTCGTCCTCCTCCGGCGCGTCGACGCTCAGCGTCATCCCGTCCATGGGGCGCGTCTTCGGGACCCATGAGGCCATGCGTTTGGCTCGGGTGCTTTCGGTCGACAGGAAAGTGTGCGGTCGGTTCACCTGATACACGTTCGGAGACGCGAAACGCTCGTCGGCCGCGAGCAGCCGCTGGAGATGGGTCGTCCCACTGCGGGCGTGGCCCAGAATGAACAGCGGCGGCTGGATTTCCGTGGCCGCGACCGCGGCGCCGAAGACCTTCTCCTCTCTGATCCGATAGGCCGACGTCCGGACGCTTTCGGCGGTCACATAGGCGGCTCGTGGCCAGTAGGGCGGGTCGACGGCGAACCGGTTCTCCCGAAGCAGGCGCAGCCAGTCACGGACATCCATGCCGGACAAGTAGCAGAACAGCCTTTCGTTCAGCGCCTGGACGAGACGGGCGTCAATCTGTGGCATGCGCTGGTCACGCTGGCCCCGAACCGGTTTGTTGGCACCATCGCCGATTCACGCCAAGTAGCCCCACTCCTCGAAGCTCCTTCGCCAGGCGCTGGCGAGCCGCCGACGTTCAGACGGGTCCAGCGGCGGATGGACGTTCTTCCGGTAGCCCGTGATCGACTCTAAATAGTGCCGCAGCCGTGCTTCGAGGTCCTTGGAGCGCGGCACGCCCAGGGTGCGGTAGATCTGCTCGACCTGGCCGAGCGGGTCCTGCTCGACGTCTTCGAAGCGTATCTCGCAGAAGTTTCCGCGCGGAATGCTCGCCTTCTGTTCGAAGAACGCATCGTACGTCTCACGGTATCTTCGAACGACCGTTTCCTCGGCTTGCCGCGCAGCCTCATGCTGCAAGGCGTTGCGATTGCGCGTGCTCGAAAAACCATGACGGGCCGACCGAAACACGTCGTACGGGTGGCGATGGATGTGGACGAAGCGTGCATCGGGAAACAGCTCGAGCAAGAGTCGGATCCGACCAGTGTGGGGCGGAGATTTGAGGACCAGCGGGCGCCGATGCTTCCAGGTCAGCTTCTTGGCGAACCACACGAACGCGGCTTTCCACCGCGACCGCTCCTCGTCGGTCACTTCGTGGAAGGTGAGGTACGGACTGTAGCGACCCCAGTGTCGTGGAAAAACCCGTGCTAGGCGCGGCGAGCAGCGGGTCATGAGGGTGAGTGCGACCTCGTCTTCTTCCGGCGCATCGACACGCAGCGCGACGTTGTCCTGGGGACGGGTCCTCGCGAGCCAGGACGCGAGTCGTGGAGCCAAGCTCGCCTCGGTCAAGAGGAACGAGTGTGGGCGGGTGGTCTGATACAGATTGGGATAGCCAAACTGGCTATCCTGAGCGAGGAGGCGGTGCAGATGCGTGGTACCGCTCCGTCCGAAACCCAGAACGAAGAGCGGGGCCTGCACCTCCGTCTCGGCCACCGCTGGGCCGAATCTGGCGTCCTCCGTGGTACGGCGGATGGTCGTCCGAATCGTGCTGGCGGTGATCGCGGCCGCGCGCGGCCAGTATTCGGGGTCGACGGCGAACCGATTCTCCTGAAGCAGGCGCAGCCAATCACGCGCGTCCATCCCGCAGAGGTAGGTGAAGAGCGTCTGGTGCAACGTTTGCATGACTCGTGCGGCCTGACGTCGCATGGCCCGTCAGACCGGCCGCCTCACCGGCACGCCACCGTCGTCCGACATGATCGCCTCCCACGCGAAACCGGCGGCGTTGGCTACCTGGGAGAGCACGAGCAGCCCTGAGACGAGCAAGGCCCGGTGTCCGCGCCGGCCTGGCGGGCGGCAGAACAGCAGCCTCGCGTAAAAGGACGGTCGAATCTTCAAAGGACCGGCGCCACGCCGAGCACGGGCTCGGTGATACCTGAAGGCGCCCCGACCGTAGCGGACGTGTAGTTGCCAGTAGGTGCCCAAGCTCAGGGCGTGGGTATGGTGGACGACGGCCTCCGGCGCGTAAGCCAGGTCGCGCCCGTCTCGCAGCCAGCGGTCACACAGCTCACGATCTTCGGCCGCTGCGCGGGGGAAGCTCGGGTCGAATCCGCCAGTCTGTCGAAAGCCGTCGGCCGGAAGCGCCAGGTTGTTGGACGCGAAGAACGGTCCACGCTCGGGCGCCTCGCGCGTATAGGCGTAGACGTACTCGAGCAGAAGCTGGGTGGCGGTCGAATACACGTTAGTGGGGAGGGCGTTGAGGGTCCGTCCACCGAGCGCAGCATCCGGCCTCGAACCGAAGGGCTTGGCGAAAGCCTGCAACCAGTCGGCGCTAGGTCTGCAATCGTCGTCGGTGAAGGCCAGGAACTGGCCGCTTGCTCGCGCGGCGCCGGTGTTGCGGGCGGCGGCCGGTCCGGCGTTGGGTTGCCTGATGAGGGTGAGCGAGAGTCGCTCGCGAAACCGCTGGACCACCCGCTCGAGTGAGGTCGCGCTCCCGTCGTCCACCACGATCACCTCGAACCGTTCGCGCGGGTAGTCGAGCCCCGCGAGCGCCTGGAGGCATTC
>JACCZL010000540.1 GCA_013695975.1 Chloroflexota bacterium | reverse complement strand
TGGTGGGTGGCCGATTCATCCACGACACGAGCTGCCCGCTTCCTCAACGCATCGCCGGCGGCGCGCTGCGCTGCTGCCACTGCGGCGGCGCCCTTCATCCTGAGGAGATCTCCGCCGCCGATGCCCTGGAGATCGACCGCGGCCGGGTCGGTCGGCGGGGCTAGATTGCCCCTTCGGCCTGGAGCCGCCCGACCGTTGCGTCGAACGCGGCTATCGTCCGCTCGACGTCCTCTTCGGTGTGGACAGCCGAGACGATGAGCTGCATGCCGGACGGATCGATCCCGTTGAGCTGCATCGCCCCGCGGTAGCGTTCGGTCAGCGTCCGCGCCGGTAGCTTCGACTCGAAGCTGACGGGGACCATCGAGGCCCAGCCACCGACCCTCGCGGGCACGCCCCGACGCTCGACGATGTCGCGGAAGCCGGTCCGAATGGCGTCGGCCGTCGCGGTCGCCCTGGCCTGGACGGACGGGTCGCGGACGATCTCGAGACAGGTCACACCCGCCGCCGCGGAGACCGGGTTGGCGTTGTATGTCCCGGGATGGGCGATCCGCCCAAAGCGCATCCACTCTGGATCGTCGCGGAACTCGAGCATCCGCATCACGTCGGCGCGACCAGCGACGGCCCCACCGGAATAGCCGCCGGCCAGGATCTTCGCGAGCGTCGTCAGGTCAGGCGTGACGCCGAAGTGCTCCTGCGCCCCACCCGGCGCGTAGCGGAAGCCCGTCACCACTTCGTCGAAGATCACCAGCGTCCCGTGGGCGTGGGCCAGGTCGACGACCTGCTGGAGGTACTCGCTGGTCAGGCCGTTGCAGAGGAGGATCACGACGGCAACGTCGTCACGCTCGAGCTCAGCCGCCAGCGCCGCCACGTCGCCGGCCGGGATGCCGGTCACGGTCGCCTGCAGCTCCTGGGGGATGCCGCGTGAGATTGGCTGGTCGTAGGGCGGGGCCATCGCGATCGTGGCGTAATCGTGCCAGCCGTGGAAGTGACCCTGCATCTTGACGACGCGGGTGCGGTCGGTGAAGGCCCGAGCCAGGCGGAGGGCCATCAATGTCGCCTCGGTACCCGACGAGGTGAACTTCACCATCTCGGCGCACGGCACGATCTCGGTCACCAGCTCGGCCCAGCGGATCTCGAGCTCGTGACAGGCGCCGTAATGGGAACCGCGCTGGGCCTGCTCGACGACGGCGGCGGTAATCGCGGGGTGGCAGTGCCCGAGCAGGAGGGCCCCGTGGCCACCAAAGTAGTCGACGTATTCGTTGCCGTCGACGTCCCACTTGCGCGAGCCGGCCGCTCGGCGCACGTAGATCGGGAACGGGCCGTTGAAGCGACTGTCGTGGGTGACGCCGCTCGGCACAACCGGCGTCGCCCGCTCGTAGAGCGCCGCCGAGCCCGCCATCCGCTCGTACATCTCTTCGCCGATCGTCATCTGCGCGGTCTCAGTCGCCATGCCCGTCTCCTCCTCGATACTCGCCCGCGATGATAGCAGAGGGTTGACCGGCGAGGCCCGGCGGTGTTGAATTGGCTGGAGCGCGAGGGCGACGATGTCTGGTTCCGCACGTTCGCGGACGGCGTCGCGAGATGGGCGCGATGAATCGCGCCCCTACACCACCCACGGGAGGCACGAATGGCACGTGATAGATTGCGGATCGGGTTCGTCGGGGCGGGCGGGATCGTCCGGCAGCGGCATGGGCCGGGGTTGCGGCAGATCCCCGATGTGGAGCTGGTGGGGGTCGCGAACCGAAGCCAGGCGTCTTCAGAACGAGCGGCGCGGGAGCTAGGGATTGGACGGGTGTATCCCGACTGGCGGGCGCTGGTGCAATCGGACGAGGTCGACGTGGTCTGGATCGGAACGCATCCGTCGACCCACCGCGAGCTCAGTGTGGCCGCCCTCGAGGCCGGCAAGCACGTCTTCTGCCAAGCCAGGGTGGCGCCCGACTACGGGAGCGCCAAGGCGATGTGGGAGGCGGCCGAGCGTTCGGATCGGACGACGATGCTCTGCCCCCCGCCCCACTACATGCGCGGCGATCGGGTGGTCCGCGCGCTCCTGGCGGACGGCTTCGTCGGCCAGCCCTACAACGTCGTCGTCCGCTCCTACAGCGCCGCCTACGCCGACCCGCAAACCCCACGCCACTGGCGGCAGCAGCGCGAGGTCTCGGGCTACAACACCCTCGACGTTGGAATGATGATCGAAGTGATGCACCGTTGGCTGGGCTACGCCAGGCGGGTTACGGCGATCGAGCAGACCGTCTTTCCGACTCGCCCTACTGCCGACGGCGGCCAGGGCCCTGTTGAGCGCCCGGACACGCTGTCGGCGATCGCCGAGCTCGAGAACGGGGCCCTGGCGACGATGGCCTGGAGCGGTCTGGCCCGCCACGCGGCCGAAGGTAACTCGTTCGAGATTTACGGGAGCGATGGCACGATTCGCTACCTGTATGCGAGCGACACCATCCTGGCCGGCAAGGCTAGCGACGACGGCCTGCGAGAGGTACCGATCCCAGCCGACCAGGCCCGCGAGTGGACCGTCGAAGCCGACTTCGTCGAGGGCGTCCGTGAGGGCAGGCGCTCGGTCGAGCCATCGTTCTGGGACGGGCTGAAATACATCGAGATGACCGAGGCGATCTTCCGGTCGGCCGAAACCGGCCGGCCGGTCGAGATGCCATTCGAGGAGCTTGAGGGCCGCAAGGGGTAGGGAGCCGATCGTCGGTAGCGTATAATCCTGAGCGAGCCCGGCCAGAGCTTCGGTCGGGCAGAAGGTGAAGGTTCTAAGCCGAGTGGCAAAGCACAATCTGGTGGTGGTCGAGTCTGCCGCCAAAGCCAAGACTATCGAGAAGTTTCTCGGGGGGAGCTACGCCGTGCGCGCCTGCTTTGGGCACGTCCGCGACCTCCCGAAGAGTAAGCTGGGGATCGACGTCGAGCACGACTTCGCGCCGGACTATGGCGTCACCCCTGAGAAGAAGGACGTCGTCAGCCGTCTCCAGAAGGAGGCGAAGGGGGCCGACGTCGTCTTCATCGCGACCGACCCCGACCGAGAAGGCGAGGCCATCGCCTGGCACCTCGTCGACGCGATGAAGCTCAAAGGCCAGAGCATCCGTCGGATCGAGTTCCACGAGGTCACCAAGGAAGCCGTCCTGCGGGCGGTCAGCCAGCCGCGCGACATCGACCTGAAGCGCGTCGACGCCCAGCAAGCGCGCCGCGTCCTCGACCGGCTGGTGGGCTACAAGATCAGCCCGCTCCTCTGGCGGAAGGTCCGTCCGGGCCTCTCGGCCGGCCGCGTCCAGTCGGTCGCGGTGCGGCTGATCGTCGACCGCGAGCGCGAGCGTGTGGCGTTCGTACCGGTCGAATACTGGTCGCTCGAGGCGGAGCTCGCCAAGCACGTCGCCGGCGCCCAGCCCTTCAAGGCGGCGCTGATCGAGCGCGACCGTCAGAAGCTGGAGCTGAAGACGGGCGACGAGACGCAACAGGTAGTCGCCGACCTCGAGCGTGCGACCTACGTCGTGCGCGAGGTCCGCAAGCGCGAGCAGCAGCGGCATCCTGCCGCCCCATTTACGACCAGTACCCTCCAGCAGGACGCCAGCCGCAAGCTCGGCTTCACGGTCAGGCGAACGATGATGGTAGCCCAGCAGCTTTACGAGGGCGTGGCGATCGGTCCCGAGAGCGTCGGTCTGATCACCTACATGCGGACCGACTCGGTCGTGGTGGCCGAGTCGGCGGTGGCCGAGGTCCGGCGGGTGATCGCCGCCAAGTATGGCCAGGAGATGGTCCCGGAGCGCCCGCGCGTCCACAAGACCAAGAGCCGTTTGGCGCAGGAGGCGCACGAGGCGATTCGGCCGACGTCAGCCCAGCGCGAGCCCGAGCAGCTCCGGCCATACCTGACGCCGGAGCAGTTCCGCCTTTACGACCTGATCTGGAAGCGGTTCGTGGCCAGCCAGATGGCCTCGGCGATCTTCGACCTGACCGCCGCCGACATCGACGCCGCCCGCTATACGTTCCGCGCCAACGGCTCGGTGCTACGCTTCCGTGGCTTCCTGAGCGTCTACCGCGAGGGCCGCGATGACGACGAGGTCGACGAGGACGGACGCCCTCGGCTGCCGGAGCTCACGGCGGGCGAGACGCTCGACCTGCGGCGGCTGATCCCCGAACAGCATTTCACCCAGCCGCCGCCCCGCTTTTCCGAGGCGACGCTGGTGAAGGCGCTCGAAGAGCGTGGGATCGGCCGACCGTCGACCTATGCCCCGATCCTGTCGACGATCCAGGACCGCGGATACGTCGAGCGCGAGGAGAAGCGATTCAAGCCGACGGATCTCGGGATGCTGGTCAACGACCTGCTGGTCGGCCACTTTGCCGAGATCGTCGACGTCGACTTCACGGCCAATCTCGAGGAGAAGCTGGACGACATCGCGACCGGCGAGCGCCCCTGGGTGCCGGTCGTGCGGGAGTTCTACGTCCCATTCGCGGAGACGCTCGAGCGCGCCCAACGCGAGATCGAGCACGTCAACAAGAGCGCCGAGGTGACCGACGAGGCCTGCGCCAAGTGCGGCAAGCCGATGGCGATCAAGCTCGGCCGGTTTGGCCGGTTTCTGTCGTGCACCGGCTTCCCGGAGTGCAAGAACGCCAAGCCACTGGGCGGTAAAGACGAGCCGCCGGCCGAGCCGACCGACGAGGTCTGCGAGACATGTGGCAAGCCGATGCTGGTCAAGACCGGCCGCTTCGGCCGCTTTCTCTCCTGCAGCGACTATCCGGACTGCAAGACGAGCCGGCCAATCCTCGTCAAGCTCGGCATCCTCTGTCCGAAGGATCGCGGCGAGCTGGTCGAGAAGCGTGGGCGCTCCGGGCGACCGTTCTACGGCTGCGCGAACTATCCGGCCTGCGATTGGGTCGCCTGGCAACGGCCGCTGCCCGAGCCATGCGAGGTCTGCGGCGGCGTCCGGCTCCCGCTCTCCGGCGATCGCATCCATTGTCTCGGCTGCGACGGCGAGCTGCCAACCAGGGCCAAGCGAGAAACGTCGGCAACCGAAGCGG
>JACCZL010000539.1 GCA_013695975.1 Chloroflexota bacterium | reverse complement strand
GTGCCGGCCGCGTACGCGCTGTCGCGCGCTCGCTTCAGGGCGGAGCGCCACATCGAGCTGTGGATCCTGGCCAGTCGGATGGCGCCGCCGATCGCCTTTACGATCCCGTTCTTCCTGGCCTATCGCTACCTGGAGATGCTGGACACCGTGCAGGGGCTGGTGGTCATCTACATGACCTTCAATCTGTCGCTGGTCATCTGGATGATGCGGATCTTTTTCGACAGCATCCCGCGCGCGCTGGAGGAAGCGGCCTGGATCGACGGCGGCTCGGTCTGGGGCTCGTTCCTCCGCGTGACCCTCCCGCTCTCCGCGCCGGGGCTCGCGGCCACCGCCATCTTCTGCTTCCTGTTCTCCTGGAACGACTTCTTCTACGCCCTGATCCTCACCCGCACCCAGGCGATGACCGCCCCCGTGGCGGTGGTGAACTTCATGCAGTACCAGGGCTGGGAGTGGGGCAAGATCACCGCCGCCGGCACTATCGTCATGCTCCCTGTCGTGATCTTCTCCCTGCTCGTCCGCAACTATCTAGTCCGCGGCCTGACCGCGGGCGGCCTCAAAGGCTAGGGAACGACCCCCGCGTGCCGCTCGGCCGGGGCTGTACGGCATGGCGGAGACGTCCGAGACAGCGGGGTACACTTCGGACCGGCGGGAGAGGCACGGGCCAGCATGGGAGCAGCGGGCGGACATCGAAGGCCGAGGCTGACGGCGGCAGTCGTCCTGCGACGGCTGCGCGGTGCGCGAGATATGCTGCGTCGTCGCCTGATCCTCGCGGCCTGGCTGAACGCGGCGCTGGCCGCGATCGGAGGACGGGTAGTTGTGGTGGGCGGGAGCGCGCTCGAGTTCTACACCCAAGGCGAATATGCCACGGCCGACCTCGACCTGGTGAGCGTCGACCGTGTGCTGATCGGCCAGCGTCTCGAAGAGCTAGCTTTCGTCCACTCTGGGCGATACTGGGTCGCCGACGAGCTGAACCTCGTGGTCGAGGTGCCCGACGACACGCTGAAGGTCGGCGGCACGCCGGGCGACTGGGAGCGGGTGACATCGGTTGAGGTCCCGGGAATCGGCGCGGCCACTATCATCGGCCCGGAAGATCTTCTGGTGGATCGGTTGCTGGCGGCACGCTACTGGAATGACCAAGCCTCACTCCACTGGGCCAGGACGCTGTTGCGCTACTGGGGCGCTGAGCCGACCGAAGCGCTCATGCTTGACCGCGCCTATCTGGAAGCGCTGGCACGCCGCGAGGGCGTGGGCGAGCTTCTCACGCAGCTCCTGGCTGAAGGATAGTTTGGTGTGACATGACTCGGCGACGCACGCTCGACGAGTGGATCCAGATCGTTGCCGTGCGCAAAGCCGAAGTTGGCGACGTCATCCCGCACGTCAAGCGGACCCTCCCGCGGGACCCCGAGTCGGCGGCGGCGCTGGTCGAGCTGACGGTGGCGCGAATGAGGCGGAGATTCCCAGATCGCTTTCAGGTCGTGGGCGCGCGGCGTTTTCGACTCCGCCCGGCTCGTCGCTCCAGGAGGGTGCGTGAGCAGGAGGGTAAGGACTGACGACTCTCTCGATTTTCGTGCTGGCCACCGTCCGGGCGCGACCTCGGCTCCCCGTTCGGCGATCGAGGCGCGTTCTCGCCCGCGGCGGCGCGCCTGGGCAGTCGGTATACTGGTCACATCATCGAGTCGGCCTGCTTGAGGGGCGCCCGTGAGCATCTCCGCCCGCTTCACCTCCACCGATCTTGAGCGGCTGCCCGCCGTCGAGGGGATCCGCTACGAGATCGTCGACGGAGACCTGTTCGTGTCGAAGCAGCCACACTGGCATCATCAGTACGCGTCTGACGGGATCGTCTCGACGCTCCGAGACTGGGATGATCGGACCGGCCTGGGCATCGCCATGTCCGCCCCAGGGCTGGTCTTCACGGAGGATAACGACGTCATCCCGGACGTCGTCTGGATCAGCCGTGCCCGGCTCGCGGCCGTCGCGGACGCGGCCGGTCACCTGCGAGCCGCGCCGGAGCTTGTGGTGGAGGTGCTGTCGCCAGGGCGGGAGAACGAGCGGCGCGACCGCGAGGTCAAGCTTGCGCTCTACGCGCGGCAGGGGGTGCGGGAGTACTGGATCGTCGATTTGCAGCGGCAGGCCGTCGAGGTGTACCGCCAGATCGAGGACGGCCCGTCGACAGGCTCAGGGCAGGCTCTGCGGCTCGTCGCGACGCTGGCCGGCGAGGATGTGCTGACGACGCCCCTCCTGCCCGGCTTTACCTGTCCGGTCTTGCGCCTCTGGGTGCCGTAGCGCCCACCGGATGTCAGGCGACGGGGAACGTGCCTGGCGCTGGCGGTTTACCTGCGCGGGGAGGGCCTCCGCGTTGCCTGCGCGGACGTGGAGTCGGCCCCCGATTCGCATCGGAGCGCCGGGTGGCGTGGGGATGGGAGTTGCTCCGACGGCATCGGGGCCGCTATGCTCCGTGGTCGAGGGCCGCTGCCGGAGCGCTGCTCTGGATGGCGGTTGATGAAAGGAGCCGCGGCGAGCTGTGCCACAGAAATACGACTTCTACAAGGCGGAGTACATCTGGGTCGACGGCACCGAGCCGACTCGCAAGCTGCGATCCAAGGGTAAGGTCGTGCCGAAGGGGCAGGAGCCTCCCATCTGGGGCTTCGATGGATCGAGCACCCAGCAGGCCACGGGCGACCGGTCCGACTGCGTGCTCCAGCCGGTCTTCGTCTGCGACGACCCCATCCGCGGCGAGCCGCACAAGCTGGTGATGTGCGAGGTGCGCCTGGTCACCGGCGAGCCCCACCCATCGAACACCCGTGCCCCGTGCCTCGAGATCGCCCAGAAGTATGGCCACCACGACACCTGGTTTGGGCTCGAGCAGGAGTACACCTTCTTCGACGGTATCAAGCCGCTCGGCTGGCCCGACAACGGCTTCCCCGCCCCGCAAGGCGGCTACTACTGCGGCGTTGGCGCCGACGAGGTGTTCGGCCGTCCGGTGGTCGAAGCGCACCTGGAGAACTGCCTGAAGGCAGGCCTGAGTATCTGGGGTATCAACGCCGAGGTGATGCCGGGGCAGTGGGAGTTTCAGATCGGCCCGGTGGCTGCTCCCGCGGTGGCAGATCAGGTGTGGGTCGCGCGCTGGCTGCTGTACCGCACCGCTGAAGACTACCCGACCGCCTCCGGTAACAACGTCTCGGTGCGGCTCGATCCGAAACCGATGAAGGGCGATTGGAACGGCGCCGGCTGCCACACCAACTTCTCGACGAAGGAGATGCGGGAGAGTTACGAAGCCTGTGTCGCCGCGGCTGAGGCGCTGGGCACCCGCCACGAGCTCCACATCGCCAACTACGGCGACGGCATCCAGGAGCGCCTGACCGGCCACCACGAGACGGCCTCGTACAAGGAGTTCTTCCACGGCGTCTCGCACCGCGGCGCCTCGGTCCGCATCCCCTGGCAGGTGGCGGTCGACAAGAAAGGCTACATCGAGGATCGGCGCCCGAACG
>JACCZL010000310.1 GCA_013695975.1 Chloroflexota bacterium | reverse complement strand
TGGCGGCGCTCGCGGACGTCAGCCTTCTGCCGCTCCTGCCGGCGATGGCGATTTACTTCCTAGGGGTATGGCTCCGCGCTGTGCGCTGGAAGCGGCTGATGGCGCCCTTCGCCGAGGTGCCGACGTTGCGCCTCTTCCGTGTCATCGTCATCGGTTTCGCGGTCAACAACCTGCTCCCGTTCCGCCTTGGCGAAGTGGTCAGGACCTTCCTGCTGCGTCACTCGAACGGCGTGCCGGTGGCGGCCACCGTGGCCTCGATCCTGCTCGAGCGGGTCCTGGACGTCGTCGTCCTGTGCGGGCTGCTGACCCTCGTCGCGATCCTCGTCCCACTCGACGGCTGGCTGGCGGCACTGGCCGGGTTCGCCGCGGTCGTGATGCTTGGGGCAACGCTCGGGGTTCTCGGCCTGGCGCTCGCTCCACGCTCCTGGGTTCGAGCGACGCTGGTCCTGGTGCTCAGGATGGCGAGGCGGGTGAGCGCTCGACTGGCCCACGTTGTTCAGTCCTTCCTGAGCGGAATCGGTGCGCTGAGGACGGTTGGGGACGCGGTGACGATCGGGGCGCTCTCGGTTGGATGCTGGCTGGGTGAGCTCGGGCTGTACTATTTCGTCATGCTCGCCTTTGGGTTCGATAGCGGCATCCTGAGCCTGATCGCGGGGATGGTCGCCGCCAACCTGGCAACCGTCCTCCCCTCATCCCCTGGCTACGTCGGGACCTTCGACGTCCCGCTCCAGTCGACACTCAGCGATAGCTTCGGGGTGAACGCGGCTGTCGCCACGGGCTACACCCTCCTCGCCCACGCGCTCCTGTTCGTCCCCGTCGTCCTGCTGGGTCTGGCCCTCCTGGGCCGGGAGGATCTCTCCTTGCGCGCACTCGGCAGCGGAAGACTCCGATCGAAGTCAGCATCGCCTGCCGCCGCGCGGTCGGGCAGGGCGCTTTCCGAGAACGACGGGGTTTGGGTATAGTCCAACGCCGAGAGCGGGCATACCAGGGGCTAGCTCGGGCTCGCTCGTCAGTCACTTCGGGGAGGTTGTCGAGTTGTCAACGATCAGCGTCGTCGGGACCGGCTACGTCGGACTCGTCACCGGAGCCTGCTTCGCCGACCTTGGCAACCGAGTCGTCTGCATCGACGTCGACGAGCGCAAGATCGCGATGCTGCAGGCGGGCGAGATCCCGATATATGAGCCCGGCCTGGAGGAACTCGTCGAACGGAACGTCCGTAGCCAGCGGCTGTCCTTCACGACGAGCTACGCCGAGGGCCTGACGGGCACCGATTTCGTGTTCGTCGCCGTCAACACGCCCTCCGGCCACGCTGGTGAGGCGGACATGACCTACGCCCGCTCCGCCGCGCGCTCGATCGCCGAGCACCTGGACGGGCCAGCGATCGTGGTCAACAAGAGCACGATGCCGATCGGGACCGGCGATTGGGTCGTCGGCGTCCTGAGTCGGTACGGCAGGGTCCGCGCACCGGTCGTCTCGAATCCGGAGTTCTTGCGGGAAGGGTCAGCGATCGTCGACTTCAACCACCCCGATCGGGTGGTCCTCGGCTCGGACGATCGTCAGGCTGCCGAGCGCGTGGCCCAGCTCTACGCCTCGCTCAAGGCACCGATTCTGGTGACCGACCTCCGCACTGCCGAGATGATCAAGTACGCTTCGAACGCCTTCCTGGCGACCAAGATCTCGTTTATCAACGAGATGGCGTCGATCTGCGAACGGATGGGCGCCGACGTCAAGGAAGTCGCTCGGGGCATGGGCCTGGACGCGCGGATCGGCGCGGCGTTCCTGGACGCCGGCGTCGGCTACGGCGGCTCCTGCTTTCCGAAGGACGTTCAGGCCTTGGTGCACATGGCTTCGCTTTCCGGGTGTCACCCGCAGCTCCTGCGGGCGGTCATAGAAATCAACCGGGATGCGCGGCGGAGCGTGATGCTGAAGCTGCGCGCCGCCGTTGGCGACCTCGACGAGCGGGTGATCGGGATCCTCGGGCTCGCCTTCAAGCCGAATACCGACGACTTGCGCGAGGCCCCGGCCCTCGAGATCATCCGCTTGCTGCAGCAGGAGGGCGCTCGGGTCAAGGCCTACGATCCCGCCGCGATGGAGAAGGCTCAGGCGCTCTTGCCCGATGTGAGCTTCTGCCAGGACCCGTACGCCACGGCGAGCGGCGCGGATGCGCTGGTGGTCGTGACCGAGTGGAACGAGTTCAAGCACCTGGATCTGCGTCAGATCCAGCAGCTCATGGCTCGCCCGATCCTCGTGGACGGGCGGAATCTGTACGACCCGTCTGAGATGAAGGCGCTGGGCTTCGAGTACTACGGGATCGGGCGCGCCGCCCAATCGGGCGAGCTGCTCAACGCCGGGCGCGTCAACGGGGTTTAGGCAGGCCCGAACGACTAACCCTGGCTGCCGACCCCGGTGCCGACATCGCGGACTAAACGCGGGTCGAGGGCGTCGCGGATGGCGTCGCCCACAAAGTTGAAGCCCATCACGGCCAGCAGGATCGCCCCGCCTGGAGCGAACGAAAGCCAGGGGGCCTGGTCGAGGTAGTCCTTACCGCGGCTGACCATCGAGCCCCACGACGGCTCCGGTGGCTGTACGCCGAGCCCGAGGAAGCTGAGCGTCGCTTCGGCCAGGATGGCAAATGCGACGCTGAGCGAGGCCTGGACGATGAGTGGCGCCGTCACGTTCGGCAGGATGTGACGGACCATGATCCGCCCGCTCCCCGCGCCGATGGTCCGGGCGGCCTCGACAAACTCGCGCTCACGCAGGGAGAGCACCTGGCCGCGGGTTAGCCGCGCGAAGATCGGGGTGTACACAACCCCGATCGCGATCATCGCGTTTCGCAGCCCTGGGCCCAGCGCCGCCGTGATCGCGAGCGCCAGGACCAGCGTCGGGAAGGCGAGCAGGGCATCCATGATCCGCATGATGACGTTGTCGACCCGACCGGAAAAGTAGCCCGAGACGAGGCCGCTGCTGACGCCCAGCGCGAGGGCGATCGCCACCGAGAACACGCCCGCGAGGAGCGAGACCCTGGCCCCGTAGAGGATGCGGCTCAGCACATCGCGGCCATTCTCATCAGTCCCCAGGAGGTGGGCTGGGCTGGGAGCCTGCAAAGCGTCGAGGAGGCGCTGCCGATTCGGATCGTAGGGACTCACGACCGGCGCCAACACCGCCGCGAGCACGAGCATCCCGACGATCGCGAAGCCGACGGCGGCCAGCCGGGTCCGCCGCAGCCGTCGCACGAAGGCCCGAGGTCCACTCTGGGCCGTGACGCGCCTCGGTCCCTCGACAGCCGGATCTAACGCGACCGCGGTTTGACTGCTCACGCCTATCCGCCTTTCACCCGTACCGAATCCGCGGGTCAAGGTAAGCATACAGGAGGTCGACGAGCAGATTGATCAACAGGAAGATCAGGGCCAGGTAGAGGACGACCCCCTGGACGAGCGGGAAGTCGCGCTGGAAGATGCTGTCGATCACCAGCCGACCCACGCCGGGCAGGGCGAAGATCGTCTCCGTGACGATCGCGCTCCCGAGCAGGTTACCGAGCTGCAGGCCGACGACGGTCACGACAGGGATCAAAGAGTTCTTCATCGCGTGGCGCTGGATGATGACACTCTCACGGAGTCCCTTGGCCCAGGCAGTCCGGACATAGTCCTGGTTGAGCACCTCCAGGAGCGCCGATCGGGTCAGCCGGGCGACGACGGCGGCCAGGGCCGTGCCCAGCGTGATCGACGGCATGATCATCGCCTTGAGATTGGCGCCGAGGTCCTCGAATGGATTGACGTAACCAATGGGAGGCAGCCAGCGCAATTGGAGCGAGAGGACGTAGATGAGCAGCACGGCGAGGAGGAAGTTGGGCATCGAGACGCCGAGCAGGGAGAAGACGGTCGAGAGCAGGTCGGCGTTCGAGTTTCGCCGCACCGCCGCCACGATGCCGGCCGGTAGGGCGATCGCCAGCGAGACCACCATCGCCAGCAGGCTCAACTCGAGCGTGACCGGTAGACGCTGGAGGATCGCCTCGCTGACCGGCTGATGGGTGCGGATCGACCGTCCCAGGTCGCCCTGGAGGACGCGGCCGAGCCAGACCCCATACTGAATCGGGAGGGGTCGATCGAGCCCGAGCTCACGTCGAAGGGCGTCGCGACTTTCCGGCGTGGCCTCTTCGCCCAGCATCACGACCACGGGATCGCCCGGTGTGAGATGGAGCAACGAGAAGATGACGATGCTGACCAGGAGGAGGACCGGCACCATCGCCACCAGCCGCTTCAGGACGTACGTCGCCATCGCGAGGAGTCCGAGGCGGCTAGCGGGTGAGCCAGACCTGGTGGAACCGCATCATCCCGTCGGGGACGTGGGGGAAGTTCTGGAGCTTCGGCGTGAAGATCTTGATCTCCGG
>JACCZL010000519.1 GCA_013695975.1 Chloroflexota bacterium | reverse complement strand
ATCATGCCGCAGACCCGCGAGCATCTCCAGATCCTGGATCTGCTCGGGATCCCCAGCGGAGTGATCGCGATCACCAAGCGTGATCTGGTGGACCAGGAGTGGCTCGACCTGGTCACGGCGGAAGTCGAAGAGACGGTCGCCGGCACGGTCCTCGCGGATGCCCCGATCGTGCCGGTCTCGGCCACGACTGGCGTCGGCCTCGACGAGCTGATCGCCGTCCTGGAGCGACTGCTGGGGCGCGAGCGAGCCCACCCCGATGGGGGCGTGCCGCGCCTGCCAATCGACCGGGTCTTCACCATCGCCGGCTTCGGCACGGTGGTGACCGGCACCTTGATCGACGGCGAGCTGCGGGTCGGTCAGGAGATCGAGATCCAGCCGTCCGGCCGCCGGACCCGGATCCGCGGGCTCCAGTCGCACAAGAAGAAGGTCGACCGGACACCGGCTGGCACGCGGGTCGCGGTGAACGTGACCGGCGTGGCGACCGACGAGCTGGCGCGTGGCGAGGTGCTGACGGCGGTTGGGGCGCTCCGCCCGACGCGGGTGGTGGATGTCAAACTGCGTGTGCTGCAGAGCCTGCCGAAGCCGCTGGTTCACAACGCCGCGCTGACGTTCCACACCGGCGCCGCCGAGACGACGGCGAAGGCGGCCCTGCTCGACCGCCAGCAGCTCGAGCCTGGCGAGACCGGCTGGGCCCAGCTTCGCCTGGGCGACGACGTGGCGCTCGCCAAGGGCGACCTGTTCATCGTCCGCCTCCCGTCTCCGAGCCTGACCGTCGGCGGGGGCACGATTGTCGAGCCCCACCCCCGCCGCCACCGCCGCTTCCAGGAGCGGGTCCTCGAGCGCCTGGCGGTCCTCGAGCAGGGTACCCCCGCCGAGATCGTCCTGCAGCAGCTCCAGGCCCGCGAGCCGAGCGAGCTGGGCGCGCTGATCGGACGGACCGGGCTACCAGCCGCCGAGGGCCGCGTCGTCGTGGCTCGGCTGGTCGAGGGCGGCGAGGTGCTCGCCCTGACGAGCGGCCGGGCGGTCGTGGGTAGCCAAACGCTGGTCGTGTCCCGCTTAGGCTGGGAGCGGCTGGTCGACCAGGTCCGTGGCGGGCTGGCGAGCCATCATCAGGCCTACCCGCTCAGACGCGGGATGCCGAAGGAAGAGCTGCGGACCCGGCTGGGGATCGACGCTCGGACCTTCGTCCGCCTCCTGGAACGGCTGCTCGCCGACGGCCTCGTCGCGGAAACGGGGCCGCTCCTCCGCCTGCCCGACCACGACGTCGCCCTCACGCCGGAGCAGCAGCGGCTGGTCGAGCGGCTGCTCGACGGGCTCCGAGGCTCCGGCGCCTCACCGCCGGCGCGAGACGAGCTGGAGGCCCGCTTCGGCGTGTCGCCCGAGCTGACCCAGGCCCTGATCGACCGCGGCGAGCTGGTCGAGGTCGCCGCCGACCTGCTCTACCCGCGCGACGTCTACGATGTCCTCGTCGACGAGGTCAAGGAGACGATCCGCCAGCGTGGGCCGATCACCGTCGCGGGCGTCCGCGACCTCTTCGACACCAGCCGCAAGTACGCCCTGGCCCTCCTCGGCCACCTCGACGAGCGCAAAGTCACCCGCCGCGTCGGCGACGAACGGGTCCTCTACTAACGCGAGGGCCTGCCTGGGACCCGGCCAGCATCTGCTTGAGCCGTGCGAGCAGCGTCGGGTCAGTGTTGGCGCAGTCGCTCCAGCTCCTCATAAGAGATCAACGCTGCCTCGGGCCGCCCGTCGCGAGCCAGGACATACTCGACGCCCTGCCGCGTGACCTCCTCCAGCACCTCGCCCGACCGCCGGCCGAGCTCCCCCGAGTCGATCGTTCTCTGCATCACCATGCCTGCAACACCACCATCTCCTGTGAACCACAGTCTACACCCGCGATGGCGGCGGTTCTTCCTCCTGAGGGTCGGGCGGCAGGCTGGGTGGGGCCGGCACTACGCGTCGGCGCTCTCGGCGACCCATTCGTTGTCTCGGATCAACGCGTCGATCTCGCCGCGGTGGCACTCACAATAGGCAACCGCGTCACATTCTTGGATTGGGGACGACCGGTTGTAGGGGCGGACCCGTGTGTCCGCCCTTCTCCGCGCCCCGAACC
>JACCZL010000508.1 GCA_013695975.1 Chloroflexota bacterium | reverse complement strand
GAGCTGGCTCACGGCGTCGTGGAAGCGTCTCAGCGTGGGGGCCGAGCGGCGGTGCGTCGCGTTGAAGCATGGTACGAAGCGCGCATGCTCGCCGCGTACGATGAGCACACGGATGTCGACGCTACGCGGCTTCCATGGATACGACGCCATCCGAGTCGCATCCCACGACTATTACGTGGCACTGAATCCCACCGCGGCGCGCGTGCAGAAGGGAGACGAGCCATGAACCCGGCCCTGAGTCGCCGCGTTGCCCGCGTCATGGCGTATGAGCCGATTCTGAGCATGGGTCTGCCGGACGCGCTTCGGTTCGCAAATGCGGTGGAAGAGGCGAACGACTTCAGCGATCTGCCCGAGCGCTACCAACAAATCATCCTCGCGGCGGAGGCGGCGCGCGAGCGGGCGCGGGCGGAGCGGCACTCGAAGGTCGTTGCAGCGCGGGGAGCGGGCGGCAGTGAGTGAGCCAGTCTTCGACGACGCGGCCCACTTGAAGGATATCGCGGCACTTCTCTTGCCTGGTGAGGAGCTAGAGGCGGTCTTCTCCCCACCGGGACAGGAAGCGATCCCCCTGCTGGCACTCACTTCCCAACGATTGATCCACCGAGACCAGGCTCGCTCGTCACCTCTCGTATCCAGATCGGTTCCATATCGCCTGATCCTGGGCTTGACGCTTCAGACCCAACCGCGGGCACCTGCACCAGACCGGATAGCGTTCCTAGTTCACGGCGGTGATGCCTCAGGCAATGACCTCCGCTGGTACCTTTTCGCGGGGCGTGACAACGCCAGAACACGGCAGGCTCACGACCAGATCCTGGCTCACTTGACGTCGCTGGATTGAGCGAAGGGAAGTTGCTCTCTAATGGCCAGAACAGGCTGGTTGAAAGGAGCTTGTGAAGGCCCAGGTTTCCCTCGCGGGCATGTCAGCCAAAGGCATCCCGTCGATCTTGATCACCCGCAAGTCTGGGGTTATCTGGTCCGCGCTTGCCGGAGGATCTCGCGGGCGGCGTTGTGACCGGGGGCGCCGATGACGCCGCCGCCGGGGTAGGTGGTCAGAGCCGGCAAGGTCACGGTGGCGGATCGGGGTGGCGTACCTCGCCCAGCCGGTCAACGGGCGCCGGAACCAAGTTCGCACCGACGGGTCACCGCGTGCTCTTCGCCCCGGCCATCCCGCAATCCGAGGTACGCCCCAGGCGAGTCGTCGTCAGGATCGCGCCGAAGGGCGCTACTTTTCGATCGGCCGGCGCGCCTGGTGATAGACCCAGACGATGACGATCTGTCGAGCGCTCCTTCGGTAGTAGATTCGGTACGGAGCGATTGACCAGCGCCGCGCCCTTCGGCCATCCACCAGACGGACTTCCGGCCTCTTGAGATCGCCGACCGCCAGTTGCCGAATCACCTCGAAGAGCTGGTCGAGCACGCGTCTGGCCGCGTCCGGATTGCTCGAAGCGATGAAGTCGTAAGTCTCGGTAAGATCACGGCGAGCCGTTCGGGTGACGAGGATGTTCATCCCCGGCGTGCGCGCTCGTGGATCTCGTGGATCACCTCGTCGAGGGGCACGACTTCGCCAGCCGCCAGCTCGTCGAGACCCAGGCGAATCGCGGCGTCCTCTTCCGGTGGCAACGCATCGTGATCATCAAGGGGCGCGACGAGGTACCGTCCCGGGGGGAGTCCGCGCAGCTCGTCTGGCAGGCGAGTCCCATCCCAGTCGATGACCGTGGCCTGCACTGGCGTACCTCCTGAACCGAGCTCGCCCGGTGACATTCTACATGGCGCGGATCAGTTCGGCGGCGTCGAGGGTTAAGCCCGTCCAACGCGGTGCAGGATCTCCCGGGCGGCGTTGTGGCCCGGGGCGCCCATGACGCCGCCGCCGGGGTGGGTGCCGGAGCCGCAGAGGTAAAGGTTGCGGATCGGGGTGGCGTAGCGGGCCCAGCCGGCGAACGGGCGCTGGAAGAAGAGCTGGTCCGGGCTCATCTCGCCGTGGAAGATGTTGCCGCCGGTCAGGCCGAACTGCTCCTCCAGGTCGAGCGGCGAGAGGCAGTGGCGGTGCTCGATCGCTCCCTCCACGTTCGGCGCGTATTCGGCCAGCAGGTCGATCACCCGATCGGCGAAGCGGTCGCCCTCCTCGCGCCAGCTCCCCTCGGCCAGGCGGTAGGGGGCGTATTGGACGAAGATCGACATCAGGTGCTTGCCGGGCGGGGCGAGCGTCGGGTCGTAGGTCGTCGGGATCGTGATCTCGAGCAGCGGGGCCCGTGACGGACGGCCATACTTGGCGTCGTCCCAGGCCCGCTCCACATATTCGACGCTCGGCGCGATGTGGGTGGTTCCCATGTGCTGGGGGCCCGGCTCCGTGCCGGGCAAGGCGCGATAGTTCGGCAGCTCGCCGAGGGCCAGGTTCAGCTTGAACGAAGTGCCCTCGCACTTGAAGCGGTCGACGTCAGCCGCCAGGGTCGGCGGGAGCGCCTCGCGTCCGACCAGGCCGAGGAAGGTTCGCTTCGGATCGGCGTTCGACAC
>JACCZL010000505.1 GCA_013695975.1 Chloroflexota bacterium | reverse complement strand
GGGTGGTCTGGGCGATGAGTGATGTCGCCTGGACGAAATTCAACACCTTCACGACCGCGTTCTCAGGATTGACGACCTTGAAGTAGATGACGGCGTTGACCTTGACCGTGACGTTGTCGCGAGTGATTGCTTCCTGAGACGGGACGTCCATCGTGATGACCCGCAGGTCGACCTTGACCATCCGTTCGACGCCGGGGATCAGAAAGAAGAGGCCCGGCCCACGGGCACCCACCAACCGACCGAGCCGGAAGATGACGCCGCGCTCATACTCCTGGACCACCCGCACGGCGTTCATCAAGAACAGTCCGCCGATGAGCAAGAGGATCAGGACCGGCCCCAGGCCGGTGAGGAGGTCGCCGATGCGCACGGACCGTCTCCTTTCGGGTCCACCTGAGATAACACTATACTAGCATCCCGCTAGCATCTTGTCCACTCATTCCTAGCCTCGACCATGCATGCTGCTATCATCTGCCGATCGCAGGATGCCCGTGCCGGCGCACTGGCCTCCTGGAGACCCTCTGCGGAAGGGCACGGTATGTGGGAGATCCTGTCGGATGCGCTCCTGCGGTTCATCGAGGAGTGGGGCGACATCGCCATCTTCCTGATCTTCCTGCTGGAAGAATCCGGTCTGCCACTACCCCTGCCGGGGGACCTCGCGCTGATCTGGGCGGGCTATCGGGTCGCCTCCGGCCAGAGCCACTTGGTCGTCGTGCTACTGGCCGTCGAGCTGGCCACGCTGATCGGCGCCTCGGCGCTCTACTGCCTCGGTCTGCGGGGTGGTCGGCCGCTGATCGTCCGCTACAGTCGTTTCCTGCACGTCGACGAGGCGAAGCTGCTGCGCGCAGAGGGCTGGATCGGCCGCAACGCGGTGCTGACCATCCTCTTCGGCCGGATCACGCCCGGGTTCCGAATCGTCACGCCGCTGGCTTGCGGGGTGTTCCACGTCCCCTACCGCACGTTCCTGCCCGCGCTGGCGGCGGGCACGCTGGTGAACACCACGTTCTGGGTCGGGGTCGGGTTCTACGTCGGCCCGAGCGCGATCGCGATGCTGCACGGACCGCAACTGACCGCCGGCCTGGTGGCCTCGGTCGTGCTCCTGGCCTTGCTGGGGCTCCTTACCTGGCAAGTCCGTCGGTCGGTGCTGCCCGCCCGGCGTGAGGCGGCATTCCAGGTGGGGCGGGGCCGGAAGCTCGAGGCGGCTGTGCTGGCCGGGCTCCTGGCGACCTTCGAGATGGAGACGTCGCTCATCGTCATCCTGGCCGTTCTGGCGGAGCTGCCCGTCGCCGTGCCGGCGCGCGCCCTGCTCGAAGCGGTCGCGCTGATCGCTGGCGGCCACGGTTCCCTGCCTGGCCCTGCGTTCGTGCCGCTCGCCAGCCTGCTGTTCTTACCGGCCGGCATCCTCTGGGCAACGATCTACGCGGTCTGGGTCGAGCCGCGACTCCGCGGTCCCGACTGGCTGAAGGGCGCGACGTTTTCGCTCGTGCCGACGTTCGTCTCGTGGTTCGTGACGCTGCCGCTACTCGGGGCCGGCCCACTTGGGCTGTGGCTGGAGGCGGGACTGGTGCCGGCGGCCGGTGAGCTGGTGCTGCACCTGCTCTACGGGGTGGCCCTCGGCCTCGGCTATCCGATGCTCCTGCTCGCCCGCCGCCGGAGGGCCTTGATGCATGGGATGCACCCACTAGCATGATGCTAGTGTCGAACTGACTTCTACCCTGCAAGCATGCTACATCGTGCTATCATCTTTCCATCATGGACACCCCTGGAGGAACGATGGCCTTTGCCGAGAACCTCAGGCGGCTTCGGCTCGAGCAGTTCCTGTCGCAGGGGGAGCTGGCTCGCCGGGCCAGTCTGCACGCGGTGACCCTCACGCGACTTGAGGGCGGCGCGACGGCGCCCTCCACGCGTACCGTCCGAGCGCTCGCCGAGGCGCTGGGCGTCGAGCCGCGCGAGCTGGCCACGCCGGACGAAGTGGCCGAGCTTCGGCGCTTCATGCGGGATGACGCGCAGATAGAGTCGGACGTCAGGTACCAGCAGGACGCCTGGAATGACGATGGGGGCGCTGTGCAGACGCCGACCAGCGGCCGTGCGGAGTGACCGGCGGGTCGTGCCGAGGACCCGCGATGCGCGTGGCCGTCGCGAAGCGCGGAGGCTAGTATGAGCGACTTTGCAGGTGGGATCAGGAGGTCGGTGCAGGCGGCACGTGAGTTGGCGAAGCAGCAACAGGCCGCCCGACGCCGACACGACGAGGAAGAAAGTACCCGGCAGAAGCAGAACGAGCAGCGTGTTGCCGAGCTGCCGGAGCTGATCTGGGGCCGGATCCGCGACGCTGAGGATGCTGGCGACGGCGCCATCAAGGTCGAGCGGACCCGCGGGACCGGGCGCACGACGTTCCAGGTCTCGTGGCAGGAAGGTCAGCCTGATCGAGCACTCCACATCGTCGTGGACGAAGGGCAAGGCGTGATCCAGGCGTCGTGGGTGGTGGCTCCCCAGCACGGGCAATCTGTCGATGCCCCCAGTGTGGAGGCGTTCAGGTTCGACCTGGCTCAACTCGAGGCGGCGATCGAGCTTCTCGTGGACCAGCGCCGTTGGGGACGTGGCATCATTCCGATGATCCCCTGGTGAGGCACTGTCGCATCCTGCACGAGCACGGGCCATGCCCAGGCCCCTGGTCCGTCGTCCGCCGGCATCCTTGTGCCCGTCTCGCGTTTTCATTGGCCGTCGATATACTGCCGCGGTGATCAGGGGAGGTGCCGTGGTGGATCATGCCAGCCGATTCGTGTTCTCAGGACCGGGCTCGTGGCCGCTCGAACGGGCCGTGGAGTGGGCGATTGAACGCGGGTTCAGCCGCGTCGACTTCAACGCGGACGGTCCGGCCAACTATCCGTCGACGTTTACGCCCGAGCGGATCCGGGCGGTCCGAGCGCTGGCTGGCGATCGGGGCGTGCAGCTCGGCATCCACAGCCTATCGGCCGTCAACATGGCCGAGATCACGCCGGTGATGGCCGCGGCCGCCGACGAGTATCTGCGGCAGAATTTGGACCTCGCCCAGGCCCTCGGGTGCGGCTACGTCATCGGCCACGGCGGTTTTCACTTTACCTCTGACCGCGAGGACCGCCTGGCGGCGTCGATCGAGCGGATGGGGCAGGCGGCGGCGTGGGCCGAGGCGCGCGGGGTCGACGTCTACTTCGAGAACCACAACAAGGAGCCGGACGAGGCTGAGATCCACTACCTGCCCCGCGACGTGGCGGAGGCCCGCCGCTTCTTCGACGCCGTGCCATCGCCCCGCTTTAGGTGGGCCTGTAACGTCGGCCACGCCGAGCTCGTCCCAGACGGGGTTGACGGGTTTCTCGACGCCTTCGGCGTCGCGCGCATCGGACAGGTCCGGCTGCACGACACCCACGGCCGCTTCGAGGAGCACCTGCTGCCCGGCCAGGGGATCGTCGACTTCCGACGGGTCTTCCGCCGTCTCGGCTTGCTCGGCTACAGCGGTCCCTTTACGCTCGACTTCGGGACTCCCGAGGACCGAGCGACCTGGCGGGATACCTTCGCCACCTGGCTGGCCGAGGAGTCGACGGCACCCTAGCTGGCAGCGTTCATCGGCCCAAGGTGATCATCCGAGGCCCAAGGTGATCAAGGTGATCATCGTTGTGCGCACGAGCACCTTGGCTTCGAATGATCATCTTGGGGCCAGCTCTGCGCCGACGGCGGGGCGCAATCCGCTGCGACGCGGCCAAATGGCGGTGAGTGGGCCGAGGATGAGGGCGGCGCCGACGATGTTGAGGATCGGGAAGCCCCAGAGCTGGAGGATCACGCCTCCGATGGCGCTCCCGATCGCGCCCATCAGGCCCATGACGAGATCGGCCAGGCCCTGCATCGACGTCCGCTCGGCCGGCGACAGCGAGTCGGTCAGCAGGGCGCTGCCGGCGACGAAGCCGAAGTTCCAGCCGACGCCGTTGAGGAACAGGGCCAGCGACACCACGGTGCTGTCGCTGCCGGGCGCCAACGCGGCGAGGGCAACCGCGCCGATCAGGACCAGCCCGCCGGCGGTGATGACGGCGATCCGCCCGAAGCGGTCGCAGAGCCAGCCGGTCAAGGGCGAGGCCGCGTACATCCCGGCCAGGTGGAGCGAGACGGCCAGGCCGATGGTGTCGACGTGGTGGCCGTGGTCGTGCAGGTAGACTGGCGAGGTGGAGGTCGTGCCGATCATCACGAGCTGGCTCGTCATCAGGGCCCCGAGCGCCAGCCTCACGGAAGGCTGCCGCAGGATCGTCCTGAGTGGACGGGCCGGTTCGGCCGGACGGTCCGCCTTGGCCGGGTCTTCGAGCTGGGCTGCTACGGTCAGCGGGTCGGGCCGCAGGAGGGCCTCGACGAGCAGGGCCGCGAGGCCGAAGCCGGCCAGGCCGATCAGGAAGGGACTCCCCACGACCGGCAGTCCGAGCGGGCCGGCGCTCCACGCGGCCGGGCCAAGCAGGTTCGGACCGACGATCGAGCCGAGGGTGGAGCCCCAGACGATCAGTCCGATGGCCCGCCCACGCTGGGCGCCAGTGCTGACGTCGGCCGCGGCATAGCGGGCCAGCAGGTTCGAAGTCTGGCCGATCCCGAAGAGCAGCATTCCGACGAGCAGCAGCGGGAAGCTACGGGTCATCACGCCGAGCATCCCGAGCCCGCTGCCCAGGACGCCGAGGCCGTAGCCGACCACCAGGCCCGGTCGGCGTCCGAAGCGCCCCATCGCCCGCGCCAGCGGCACGCTGGCGAGCGCCGCCCCGAGCGCCCCGACCGAGACCGGTAGGCCGGACCAGGTGTTGCTGCCGGTGAGGTCGGCGGCCACGATGCTGCCAACCGCCAGCGAGATCGAGTGGCCGGTGCTCCCGCAGACCTGCGCCGCGAGCAGCGTGGCCATCAGCCGGCCGCGCGCCGGTAGGGCGCTCACCGGCACGGACGACACTGAGCTCATGTGCCCACTCTACCGCGTGCGCGGGTTTCGAGCAACGCCCGCGCTCGCAGCCCATGCACCTGCCCACTCGGACTACAAGAGTCGAACTACAAGAATGAGTCACACCCGGTTTCGGGGCTTTTCGCCCTCCCAGCGTGATCCGCGATAATCGTCCCGGCGGCGGCCGCGTGGGCGGGTCCTGATGGGACTGCTCCGATCTGGGAGGGCCATGCAAGGGGGTTTGGCGCGGGCAGCCTCACGTCTGGCTGGAGGCTTCCCGACCGCGCCGTTGCAGTGGCTGTGCCTGGCGGCGGCGGGGCCGGTCCTGTTCGTGGTGCCGTGGTGGCAGCCGGTGTATGGCGTCTGCCTCCTGGTGGCGCAGCAGGTCCTGCGCTGCCTCGATCCGGCCGAGCGACGGCGGGCACTCGATCTCGACGTCACCTGGCCGACGCTGGGGTTGATCGGCATGGCGCTGGTCGGGCTGAGCATCTCGCCAAGTTATGAGCGTAGCCTGCCGCAGTTCGTCGGGCTGGCGTTCAACGTGGGGGTCTTTACCGCCGTGGTGAGCACGATGCGGGGTGGCTGGACGAAGCAGAGCCCGACCCAGTCGGGGCGGGTGGTCCTGGGGACGTACGCTGGCCTCGGGGTTTTGGTGGCGTTCGCGGCGTTCGCGAACGGAATGGCACGGTCGAGCGACTTGATCCTGGTGACGGCGCTCCGCGATGCCCGCCCAGACCTGCCTCCGCTGCTTACGTACCTCCTCCACGTGTTGGTCAGGCCCAACATGCATCCGAACCTGGTGGCCGGCACGCTGACGCTCTTCCTACCGCTCTTCGTCGCGCTGCTCCTGTACCGACCCTGGCGCGGCGGCGAGGGTGGGGGCGGGTCGCGCGGCTGGCTCGTCGCCACCGGCCTGGGGCTGGTGTTCCTGGGTTTGGTGTTCCTGGTGACGCTCTCGCGCGGCGGGTTCATCAGTGTGGGGGCGAGTCTTTTCCTGCTCGTCATCTGGCGGATGCGACGGGCTCCACGGGCCCTCACGGCGCTGGGCATTGGGGTGCTGGCGCTGGTGGGCGTGCCGCTGGTCGGGGCGCTGCTCGGGGCGTGGCCGAATCCACTTGTCGTCGTCGAGCGCGCGTACGAGACGACGCGGGTCGATGCCGCCGCGGGGACGTTCGCGACGCGCCTCGAAGGCTGGCCGCACGTCGTCAGGCTGGTCGCCGAGCATCCCTGGACGGGCCTGGGACTAAACCAGACGGCCCGCTACCTACGGCCGATCAACCCGTATCTCTTCCACGCCCACAACCTGTTCCTGCAGGTAGCGCTCGACCTGGGCCTGCCGGGGCTGTTGTTCTTGCTGGCGCTGCTCGCCATAGCGGCCCTCAGACTGGCGCGGGCGCTGCGTGCCCCGGCCGACGTCTGGCGGGAGACCCTCGCCGTCGGCCTCGCGGCTGGCCTGGTCGGCCACCTGGTGTGGAACATGGCCGACACGGTGGTGCAGGGGTACAACCCCTCGGTGTACTTGTGGGTCGCGCTCGGTCTGGCCGCCGGTCTGCCGACATCGGGATTGGCAAGCAGGGCGGCGCTCGAGCGGCCCGATCGTGAGGACGTGGCCCTGCCGTTACGGAGCTGAACGTCGTTGGAGCGGCGCCGCTGGCGGCGGCGTGTTGCCACTGACGACCGTGGCTCCGTATCATGGCGACTGGACCCTCGCGACCGTCCAGTCCTCAGGGGTGCTAGTGTTCGTGGGGCGAGCCGGGTGCTGGTGAAGAGCCGCGCTTCGCAGATCTCAGCCGGCGAGGAGGAGCGACGGGCAGGAGCGGGCTCGTGGACGGAGCGCATCGCCTCTTGAACCACCCGGGGGCCTGGCCGGCGCAGTGGCTGTGGCTGGCCGTGGCCGCGCCGTTCCTGCTCTACGAGGCGGTGGCCCCGACATGGGGATGGGTGGGCGTCGGCATCCTGGTGGCCCAGCAGGGTTTCCGCTGTTTCGACCTCGAGGAGCGACGTCGACGACTCGACCTGGACGTCGCCTGGCCGGTGGTGGGGTTGGCGGTCATCGCGATCCCGGCGTACTTCAGCTCGCCCTACCGTGTC
>JACCZL010000499.1 GCA_013695975.1 Chloroflexota bacterium | reverse complement strand
GCTGGGCGCACGCCGCCAGCAGCCCGCCCATCGCGACCGAGCCAACCGTCAGGGCCGACCCACGCAGGAATAGACGCCGCGAAAGGCGGCGCTGCCCGATGCTCTCCGTTGCCTCAGCCATGGTGTGCCTCCTCTACTGACCTAACCTCCGACTCCCGAGATATAGAACGGGCTTTGGCCCCTTCCCTGCCTGGGGGTTGGGGTAGGTCACCTCGGACCTCTCGCTCTGTTTAGGATAACCTCAGCGGCCGCTTCGAGCCGAGCCCGCGCAGCGGCGAGGGCCTCTTCAAGATCGTCGACCTGGGCGCGGTCACGGGCGAGCTGGTCGCGGGCGGCGGCAATCGCCGGGCGGACGACGTCCGGGGCGGGGCCGCCCGGCAGGCGGCGGGTGAGGACGCCTTGCCAGGGGTCGAGCGCGGCCTGGACCGCGTCCGACGGGACGTCGAGCGGTTGGCCAAGGACACGCTCGGCGGCGGAGCGGACGTGCTCGGCGGTCGTCTCGGCCGGGCGGCGGCCCTCCTCGAGCGCCCGAGCGACGACGGCCCCGACGACGCGGTGGGCCTGGCGGAACGACAGCTCGGTCGTGCGGACGAGGGCGTCGGCCAGGTCGGTCGCCTGGGCCCAGTGCTCGGCGGCGAGGCGGCCCATCAGCGCGCGATCGACGTGCATCCGCCCGGCCACGGCCCCGAGCACCTCGAGCGTCCAGGTCGTCTCCTCGATCGCCCGCAGGGCCGGGCCGTCGGCCTGGGTCGCCTCGGTGTTGTTGGCCGACCCGCCCTTCAGCGTCCCGAGCACCGCCATCAGGTCGCCGTGGACGCGGGCGGTGGCGCCGAGGACCGTTTCCAGGAGGACGGGGTTGGCCTTCTGGGGCATGATCGAGCTGGTCAGGGCGTCGCTGTCGTCAACGCGAACGAACCCGAACTCGGACGTCGACCAGATGAAGAGGTCGGTCGCCAGGCGGTGGAGGTGCATCATGACGATCGAGCAGTCGGCGGTCAGCTCGGCGGCGTAATCGCGGTCCGACAGGTCGCGGCCGTTGCGGATCAGCCCGACGAAGCCCAGCAGGTCGGCGACCCGGTCGCGGTCGAGGGGATAGCTGCTGCCGCCGATGATGCCGAGGCCCATCGGGCTGACATTCAAGCGGGTGTAAGCGGCGTCCAGGCGCTCGAAGTCGCGCTCCTGCTGGTGGACGAACGCCAGGAAGTAGTGGCCGAGGGTGATCGGCTGGGCCTGCTGGAGGTGGGTGTAGCCGGGGACAAGCGTTTCGAGGTGCTCGTCGGCCAGGTCGAGCAGGGTCGCCCGGAAGACGAGGCTGGCGCGCAGGAGGGGGAAGACGCGGGCGCGGAACTTCAGCCGCGAGAGGGTCACGTAGAAGTCGCCGCGGCTGCGGCCGGTGTGGAGCTTGCCGCCAACGGCGTCGCCGAGCCGATCGAGGATGTAGTTCTCGAGATGCGGCAGAGGATCGCCGAGCCGCGCGTCGACCGGGAACCGAGCTCGGCCGAGCTCGCCCAGCTCGCGGACGACCCCGATGATCTGGGCCCCCTCGTCGGGTGGCACGATGCCGGTTTCGACCAGCATGACGGCGTGGGCCAGGTTGACTTGGTAGGCGGCGACGAAGAGGTCGTCGTCGAACCCGGCCAGGTAGGTGCGCTCGAAGAAGCGCAGCAGCTCCGGAGAGGGCGGCTGGCTCAGGCGGGTGTGGACGCCATAGGTCTGGCGGCGGAGGTCCGGGCGGTCGTCAGGCATAGCTCATCACCGATCACCCAGCTTACTGCTTCAGGCGGGGATCGAGGGCGTCGCGGAGGCCGTCGCCGAGCATGTTGAAGCCGAGGACGACCAGCATGATCGCGATCCCGGGGAACGTCGCGACGTGCGGGTTGCTGGTGAAGTAGGAGCGGCCGGCGCTCAGCATGGCTCCCCACTCGGGGGTCGGCGGCTGGGCCCCGAGGCCGAGGAAGCTGAGGCCGGAGGCGGTCAGGATGACCGTCGAGATCCGCAGTGTGGTCATCACGATCAGCGGCGCGGCGACGTTCGGCAGGATGTGGCGGACCAGAATCGAGCGCGACGAGGCCCCGAGCGAGCGGGCGGCCTGGACGTACTCGTTCTCGCGGACGGCGAGGGTCGACCCGAAGGCCAGGCGCGCAAAGACCGGGATCGAGGCGATGCTGATCGCGACGATGACGTTCTCGAGTCCGACGCCCAGGATGGCGATGACGACGATCGCAAGCAGGATGCCGGGGATGGCCTGAAGGACGTCGATCAGCCGCATCAGGCTGTCGCCCCACCAGCCACGGAGGAACCCGGCGACGACGCCGATCGCCGCGCCGATTACCAGCGCGATCGCGACCGTGGCCAGGCTCATGAAGAGCGAGACGCCGGCCCCGACCAGGATCCGGCTGAGCATGTCGCGACCAAGGTCGTCCGTCCCGAGCCAGTGGGCGGCGGACGGCGGCTGCAAGGCCCGCGAGAGCTCTTGACCGAGCGGATCGTACGGGGCGATGAGCGGGGCAACCAGCGCGACCAGCAGGAACACGACGCAGATGACCAGCCCGATCACGGCCCCGCGGTTGCGGCGGAGCTGGCGCCAGGTGGCCCGGCCGTAGCCGACGCCTGTCCCGCGCCTGGCGTCCTGCGCCGAAGCCCCGAGGGCCTGGCCGCGGTCGGCGGCCGCCGCGTCAGCCATAGCGGATCCGTGGGTCGAGGATGCCGTAGACGAGGTCCACCAGCAGATTGACGAGCAGCACCAGCAGCGCGAGCAGCAAAACCAGCGCCTGGACGGTCGGGAAGTCGCGGAACCTGACAGCATCGACGAGGAGGCGGCCGAGGCCCGGCCAGGCGAAGACCGTCTCGGTGATGACGGCCCCGCCGACGAGCGTCCCGAGCTGGAGGCCGATCAGGGTGACGGTCGGGATCATCGCGTTCTTCAGGGCGTGGCGGGTCAGGACGACTAGCTCGAGGAGCCCCTTGGCACGGGCGGTGCGGACGTAGTCCTGGCCGAGGACCTCGAGCATGCTCGAGCGGGCCATGCGAGCGATCATCGCCGCCGAGGTCGCGCCCAGCGTGATCGACGGCAGGACCAGGCTGAGCCCGGTCTCGCGGCCGGCTGTCGGGAGCCAGCCCAGGCCGACCGAGAAGAGCAGGATCAGCATCATCCCGAGCCAGAAGATCGGGACCGAGATCCCGAGCAGGGCCAGGAGCATGGCCAGATTGTCCCAGATCGAGTACTGCCGCGCCGCCGCGATCACCCCGAGGGTGATGCCGACCCCGACGGCCAGCGCCATCGCGGCGGCGGCCAGCTCGGCCGTCGCCGGCAGCCGCGCCCCGATCTCGTCGGCGACCGGCCGCCGACTCCTGATCGAGCGGCCGAAGTCACCCTGGACCGCCCGTGTCACGAAGGTCGCGTACTGGACCCAGACTGGCTCCTCGAGCCCGAGCTGCTGACGGATATTCTGGATGTCCCGCTCGCTCGCGTCCAGGCCGGCCATGAGCCTGGCCGGGTCGCCCGGTATGAGCTTCATCATCCCAAAGGCAAGCAGGGAGACCCCCAGCAGGACAGGCACCGCCGCCGCCAGTCGGCCCACGAGGTAGCGCGTCATTGTTGTCCTCTCCCATGCGTGAGAGGTAATCGTGAAATGAGCGATACGTTAGCTATAGTAGTCCTCCGCACTCCTGACTGTCGGAGGGACGATGCCTGCGCCGCTCGGCTTTGCGCTCAGTAGCCTGACCGGCTTGCCGCCGAGGGAGCTGGCGCGGCTGGCCAGGCTCGCGGAGGAGCGCGGGTTCGGGTCGCTGGCGCTTACCGAGTCGTACAACGACGCCATGCCGCTGGCGGCGGCCGTGGCGGCGGCGACACGGTCGGCTCAGATCGCGACGGCGATCGCCAATGTCGGCTTCCGCCACCCGGCCCTGATGGCGATGGGAGCCGCGGCGGTCGACGACCTGAGCGGCGGGCGATTCGTCCTCGGGCTTGGGGTCGGGACCCAGTGGTTCGACCGGAAGGCTTTGGGGGGAGCGGGGCGGCGGCCCCTGGCGGCGCTGGCCGAGTACGTCGCGATCGTCCGGCGCCTCTGGGAGTCGGGGACGGCCGACTGCCGCGGCGGCGGTGACTTCTACCGGCTGGACGACTTCCACCTCGACTTCGTGCCGCTCCGACGGCGGATCCCGATCTACCTGGCCGCGATGGGGCCGGGCATGCTGCGGCTGGCCGGCCGAGTGGCCGACGGTGTCTTCCTGGGCCTGGCGCCGATTGAGACGATTCCCAAGATGGTGGCTCAGGTTCGCGACGCGGCCCTCGAGGCCGGCCGCGACCCGCGCGACGTCATGATCGCGATGCTCGTCAGGGTCGGCCTAGACGACGACCCCGAGCGGGCCCGCGCCGCCATCAGGGCGTCGATACCACTCTACGCCACCTTCCCTGGCTACGCCCGCCACCTCCGCGGGCTGGGCTACGGGACGATGGTGGACGCCGTGCAGGCAGCCTGGGCGCGCGGCGACCGAGTGGCGGCCACGGCCCAAATCCCCGACGAGTTGGTCGACCGCGTCGGGGTCCACGGCTCGGCCGAGCGCTGCCGGGCC
>JACCZL010000477.1 GCA_013695975.1 Chloroflexota bacterium | reverse complement strand
GGCGCGCGCCGCCACGGCCGACGTCGAGCGGCTCGGGGCAGCCACGCTCGTCCACGAGACGAATGTCGCGAGCGCCGACAGCGTCGACCGAATGGTCGAGGCCGCCCTGGAGCGCTTCGGGCGACTGGACATCCTCGTCAACAACGCCGCGGTGATCGATCCGGCCCCCGCGCTCGAGATGACCGAGGAGCAGTGGGACCGCGTCGTCGACGTCGGCCTGAAGGGCGTGTTCCTGTGCAGTCGGCGCGGCGGCCGGCAGATGGTGGAGCAGCGCAGCGGCTCCATCATCAGCATCGCGTCGATCGCCGCCGAGCGGGGGATTCATGGGCGAGGCAACTACTAGCGCCGCGAAAGCGGGTGTGGTAGCGCTGACCCGCGTCCTGGCGCTCGAGTGGGCCGAGTTCGGGGTGCGGGTGAACGCGGTCGGCCCCGGTTACGTCGACACGGAGCTCCAACGGCAGGCCCAGGCGCAGGGCCTCACCAACCGCGCCGTCCTGAATCGTGCGACCCCGATCGGGCGCCTCGCCGAGCCTCGTGAGATCGCCCGGGTAGTCGCGTTCCTGGCCAGCGACGGAGCAAGCTACATCACCGGCCAGACGATCTACGCCGACGGCGGCTGGCTGGCTGGCGGTCCCCGCTGATCCGTCTGAGGAGGGAGGCCCCGCCATGACCGAACTGCTCCCCACGACCGTCGTCGGCAGCCACGGGACGCCGGCCTGGCTCTGGCTGGCGATCGACGCCGCCCGTGAGGGCAAGCTGGGCGAGGCCGACACGCAGGAGATCCTGAACGACGCTGTCGATGTCGCCCTCCTCGACATGGAAGCGGCCGGCCTCGACATCGTGACCGACGGCGAGATGCGGCGCGTCGACTTCGTGGTCTCCTTCTACGACCGGATGCGCGGACTGGAGAAGATCCTTTACCCACGCCGCCTGGGGCACCTCGGACCGGATCAGATCGACGCCTACGTCGCGCGCGAGCAGGTCGAGCTGCCGGAGGACGGATTCGGGGCAGTGGCCGAGCTGACCTACGCCCGGGGACGGACGACCCGGTCGCTCAAGGTCTGCCTACCGGCCCCGGTCCAGCTCAGCTTCCGCATCCGGCCGGGGGGTCCCTACCGAACCAAGATGGACCTCGCCTGGCGCTTCGCCGAGCTGCTGAACGGAGAGTTGAAACGACTCGTCGCCGCCGGCGCGACCGAGATCCAGATCGACGAGGCCGCACCGATGATCCCGCCTGGGGGACCGGGCGAGACGATCGAGGTGTTCAACCGCGCGGTGCGCGGCGTCGAGGCCAAGATCGACCTGCACATCTGCTTCGGCAACTTTCGGGGACGTCCGGCCGTGACGCCGCGCAGCTACGCGCCGATCCTACCGCACCTGGCAAAGGCCGACTGCCGGCAAGTCCACCTGGAGTTCGCGAATCGCGAGATGGCCGAGGTGGAGCTGTGGTCGGAGTACGGCGGGGACAAAAAGCTGAGCGCGGGGGTGATCGACGTCAAGGCGCGCCACGTCGAGACGCCGGAGGTCGTGGCCGACCGGATCCGGCAGGTCCTCCGGCACTGCCGGCCCGAGAAGCTCTACGTGGCGCCCGACTGCGGTTTCAGCCAGACCGCCCGCTGGGTAGCCGTCGAGAAGCTGCGCGCGATGACGGCCGGCCGCGACCTGGTCCGACGGGGGCTCCAGGCGGGCTAACGCCGCACTTGACAGATCCGCCCACAGGCGAACGTGGATTTGCCACGCGCCGGCGGCAAGCTCGCCTGATCAAGCACTCTTGTCCAGCTGCTGCCAGCGTGTGTCAGGATGACTGATTCAGTCGGGATAGCGCGCGGACGGCGTTCCTTCGGAATGGGGTTGAGGTGGTCGGAGGTTTGAATCCTCTCGGCCCGACCAGATAGAGAAGGCCCTGTCGAGAAGCTCTCTTAGCGGGGCTTTCTGCGTGCTTGACCACAACGGCGGCGGAGGCACGTACCGGCCCATGACCCAAAACAGCTCCCCGACAAAACCCCGCGGCGGGCCAGGATCAGCTCGCCCGGCCGCGCCCAGCCGACCCCGCCCACCAGCCCGGCCTGGCTGATCGCGCGGCGGGGTGTCAACTCCAGCGTCAGCGCGATAGACTTGACCGAAGCATATCGGCTCCGAGTGTGCGAGCGAACGCCCAACGATGAGCCGCGGACCAGGGACAGATGGCGTCACAGGTAACCCGTCGGCAGATGGAGCGCTGGCTGCTCGACAACGGATTCACACTGAAAGCCGCAAAGAAGACCAGCCACCGGCAGTTTCACGGGCACGGCGTAACGGTGACGTTGCCTGGCCATGGCGCGCCCGATCTCACCAAGAAGCACGTGGGCATGCTCATGAGGAAGCTTGAAGAGGCGGGATTCGCGAGGACTACTCTGCTCGACGATCTCAAGAAGTGAAGCCGGGCCTTGTGCGACGGCCGGCGCGAACCATCAGCGATTCCGCTACGGTCGGTGCGCGCCGCTTCCCGCCACGCTTCCAGCTCGTGATTTCGGAGTTCGAGGAAAGGTAACCGTTCAGACCCTCTGTGGTACAGGGAGGAGAGTGAGCGTCGGGATTCCCCGCAGGGCTGCCTCACTCGCGGCCACCAGGAAGGCCAGCAGCCGCCGTCCGGAGCTGCGGGCATGCTGCGCCGCGAGTGGCGCGAGTTGGCGGAGGCGCTCATCGGCTGACGCAGGCAGCGGATAGGCCACCCGCGGACCCAGTGAAAGTGGTTCTGAACCCTCTATGTCAAGGGGCTCCCGCGCCCGTTCTGTGGAATCAAGTGTCAACCCCTACATAGCGCCCAACGTTCACAGGACTGAACGCGTGCGCCTGGTCGCGTAGTAGAATGGGCGCGGTAGCCCGCCTTGGGCCACGGACGACCGCGTCCGATTCGGTGACGCTGTCTCCTCCTTCGCCCGTCGACCACTACTGTTCAGCCACGGGCGTTAGCCAGCCACGCCAAGGCAGGTGAGGCACGTAGATAAGGCGATGCAGCACGGGGATAATGCTCAGCCGGCCGCACCGGGCGGGGCGCGGGCGGTGGGGACGACCGCGCGCGAGCTACCCGGTGGCGTTCACCCCTGGGTCGCCGAGCACCGGGGCAGCGTGCGCTTCGGCGTCTTGGGCGGTCCGCGCACGGCCGCTTGGACCGAGTTCCTCGACTACGTGCAGGCGGCCGCCGGGCTGGGCTTCGACGCCTACTGGATGAGTGACCACCCGCTCTGGATCACCGACTGCTGGGCGACCCTGGCGGCACTCGCGGTGTCGACCAAGACGATCCGGCTGGGCTCGCTGGTCAGCTGCGTCGACTTTCGGAGCCCGGTCGAGCTTGCGCGCGTCGCCGCGGACGTGGACCGCTGGAGCGCGGGGCGGCTCGTCCTGGGGATCGGCATCGGCGACAACATCAACGACGAGTACCGCCGGATGGGCGTTGCCTTGCTCCCGACGCGGGAGCGACAGGTGAGGCTCGAGGAGACGATTCAGATCGTTCGGGGTCTGTGGCAACCGACGCCGCTCACGTTCGCCGGCAGGCACTTCCGGGTTGCGGACGCGAACGTCCCGCCGGGCCCGGCCCAGCAGCCGCGGGTGCCGATCCTGATCGCCTGCGGCGGCGAGCGGGTCACGCTGCGGCAGGTCGCGCAGTACGCCGACATGTCCAACTTCGGGCCGTCGCGCTGGACCGGGAGCGCCTTCGACGCCGAGGACGTGCGGCGGAAGTGCGCGGCCTTACACGGCCACTGTGAGGCGCTCGGGCGATCGTACGACGCGATCCTGCGGAGCTGCTTCACCGGGCCGGTGGTGTGCGCTGAGACTGCGGCGGATGTCCGCGATCAGCTCGACGCGATCCCGCAGGCGACCAAGGACCTGGTGGGGCCGTCGCTGGTCGGCGGGACGCCGCGCGAGCTGATCGTGTATTACCAGACGTTCGTCGACGCCGGTATGCAGTACTTCGTCGCGATGAACCCGTCGCTCGAGACGATGCGCCTCCTGGCCGAGCGGGTGATCCCGGAGCTTGTTCCGTCCGGTCGGCCGACCTAGGCGGACGATCTGGAGGCGACATCGGGCAGGATTGCGTGACGGGACCGATTCCCGCCACGCACAAGGACCTGCTAGCCCGCGAGCCCAAGGCCTTCGCCCACCTCGCGCCGGTCAAGAAGGACGGCACCCCGCAACTTACGACTTCACCGTCGCGCGGCTTGCGACCGCGCCACCACGCTGCCGACGCTTGCTCCTGCACGGCCGGGCCGCGCCTCCGCTACGGACTCACAAGCAGCGCAACTGTACGCGGCTCGACGGAGCGCGAAGCCCGGTCGGCTGCTGTTATCCTACCCGGCGACAGTCCAGGAACCCGATCAGGCGCTCCAGTGAAAATTGTCCTGTCTTGCCGGCGAGCAAACGGGAGATCCGCGGGTGGTCGATCCCGAGCACGTCGGCCGCCTGTTGCTGCGTCCAGCCACGAGCGGCGATCTCCTCGGCAATCTTGCCGGAGAGCAGCGCCTTCACCAGCTCCAGGTCTGGATCATCGAAGCCCAGCGCTGCAAAGACGTTCCCCCGTGTCTCCTCGAAAGTGACCTCGTCGTGCATCGCGCATCACCGTCCCTTCTGCCCGCGTCGCGCGCCGTCCGCAACGGCGGGCAGTCACCGCCAAGGTGCGACTATCGTAATCGACGCCGGCATGGACGACGTGACGGACTACCAAGAGGAGGTCCAGGAGCCAACTCTGGTCCGCTCCGACGTGTCAAGCAGCCCGCGGCACATCCGGCGCGGAACTATTCCGAGTCCTCGCGCTCCGACGGCCAAGCGATGGAGCGCCTCATGCCTACGGTGCCAATCGCGCGGGTTCACGTCGCGGCTTGGCCAAGCGAGCGCCCAGGCCCCACTCCGAGTGATCGTGAAATCGACGCCAAGCACACTGGCCGGCTGGTGCAGCGTGTCCAGGCGGGGCATGTGCGAGCCGCTCTCCAGGCGTGCAATGGCCGACTGGGTGGTGCCCAGACGTGCCGCTAACTCTTGCTGGGTCAGACCGGCGGCCAGCCGAGCGGCGATCGACGCACGGCGATACTCGTACTCCGGCCGGAGCGCCTCGCGGGCGGCTCGGAACCGCGGGTCACGCTCTTCCCGCTCGGCAACGTAGTCGCGGTGGTTCATCCTTGGTCCCTCCCCTGATAGTCTGTAAGACGCCGTTCAGCTAGCTCGAGCTCTCGGCGTGGCATCGTGGGCGTCTTGATGGTGAACGCATGGAGTAGCACCAGCCGTTGCCCGCTCGCCGAGACATAGAGCACCCGGTGTTGAACGCGCCCGGTCGTACGGAGCTCCCAAATCTTCCCGATGAGGTGTCGGACGTACGGTGCACTGAGGGCCGTGCCGAACGCTTCGAGCACATCCAAATCACTGGTTACTCGTGCCGCTCGTGAGGACTAAGCTGATCGAGGTATTCTCGGACGAGACACCGACCCGCAGCCGTCGTGTAGTACTCGAGTCTCCACGGGCCCACGACGTGAGCATAGCAAGGATGCTATGAACCGGCACTTGCCCGCGCAATCCACCGAAACGGAGGTCATCGACGGTGCGGTCGAGCGGGTGACGTTCTACCGCGAAGAGACCGGCTACCTTGTGGCGCGAGTGGCGCCGGCCGGAGGTGGTGAGCCGTTCGTGGCCGTCGGGCAGCTTCCGCGGCTCGCGGCAGGCGAGCGGGTCCGGCTGGTCGGGGTCTGGACGAGCCATCCGATCCACGGGCCTCGGTTCCAGGTGACCGACTGCCAGACCGAGGGGCCGGCGGACCTCGACGGGATGCGGGCCTACCTGGGCTCGGGGCTGATACCCGGGGTCGGGCCGGCCCTCGCGGGTCGGATCGTCGAGCGCTTCGGGCTCGAAACGCTCGACGTGATCGAGCACACGCCGGGGCGGCTCGGCGAGGTTCGCGGGCTCGGGCCGGAGCGGCGGGAGGCGATTGCGCGGGCCTGGGAGAAGCAGCGGGTAGTCAAGGAGGTGATGCTCCAGCTCGCGCAGCTCGGAGTGCCGGTCGGGCTGGCGGCGCGCATCTTTCAACAGTATGGTCAGGACGCGGGTAAGGTCGTTCGGGAGCGGCCGTACGACCTGGCACGCGACGTCGGTGGGATTGGCTTCCGGACGGCGGACCAGATCGCTCGGGCGCTCGGCCGACCGCCTGACGCGCCTGACCGCCTGGCGGCCGGGCTCGTCCACTGCCTCTGGGAAGCAGCCGACGATGGTCACGTCTACCTGCCCGAGTCCGAGCTGCTCTGGCGCGGACGGCGCTTGCTCGGGGCGACGGCGCGCCAGATGACGGAGGCGTTGCGCAGCCTGCGGCAGGGGAGTGGCGGCGTGGTGGTCGAGGAGCTCGACGGCGGGCGCGTCGTCTACCTCGCCCCGTACTTCGGCGCTGAGGTCGCTCTGGCCCGGCGCCTCGCCCAGCTCGTTACCGAACCGACAGATCGACTGGCCGGGCT
>JACCZL010000476.1 GCA_013695975.1 Chloroflexota bacterium | reverse complement strand
CGCTCCCACGCTACGGGTACCCGGTCGAGCCGCTCATGGCCATCTTCGCCGCCGGCGGTCTCGCCCTCCTGATCGTCAAAGTCCGCGCCACGTTCTGGGACACCGCCAACGCGACCTTTCACCTGTCAAAGCGTTAGCCTGTCGACAAGCCCCCGTCGGTTGGGCTTTCCAGCCGGCGCAGCCCGGCGCGGATGGTCGCGGCAGGTGATGGTCGTTATAGTGTCGTGACATCTGGAGGGTCTGCTAGATGGAGGCAGGATCGAGCAACGCATGATGGCAGCCTCGAAGCGCGATCTCGCGGGCGCTGAGGGTGAGCTCGCGGATGCGTCCAAGATCCAGGCCAAAATCGCCGATTGGCAGCGGCGTCTGCTCGATCGGAGCCGCCGCAACCGCCTGCTCCACTTCCGGCCGACCAAGAGCACGACTCTGCGACTGGTGGCGCCGGACGCCACAACGCTCTATGACGGCCTGGTCAACCGAGAACGATCCTTCACGGTCTTCCAGCCCCCTCTCGAAGAAGAACGACAGGAAATCGCCCTCGAGCTCCTTGGCGACCCCGACGAGGAGTCGACCGCGGCGGCGCCAACCCCTCTCCCGCCCGTTGTAGATGTCCCAGCACTCCCGCCGAAGCTGCGCAGCGGCGAGGTGCTGACGGACGTCGCGTCGCGCAAGCGACTCGATTCGATCTGCTATCGCATCCGCCTCAGCGCTCGGTCGGCGATCGCGGAGCAGGGCGTCAACATCCTGTACGTCGCGTTCGGGATGTTGGAGTGGACCGAGACGACGGACAGTCAAGAGGTCGTGCGTTCCCCGTTGATGCTCGTTCCGGTCGCACTCGACCGCCAGTCAGCCTTCGATCCTTACGCCCTCGAGCCTATCGACGACGAGGAGGTGCTGCTCAATCCCACGCTCGTCGAGCATCTTCGGTCCGAGTTCGAGATCGAGTTGGCGCTGCCACCGGGTAACGACGAAGAGCCACTCTCGCTAGCGGCCATCCTCGAGCACGCGCGATCGAAGGTGGCCGGGCAGCCGCGATGGCGGGTGTCAGACGACACCGTGCTGGGAATGTTCTTCTTCCTCAAGCTCACGATGTTGAAGGACTTGGCCGCCAACACCGGTCGCGCCCTGCACCACCCCATCGTCAAGGCGCTGGCCCGCGTCGTCCGTACTGATGAGGAGGGCGCTGCCCTTGGCCTCTGGAATCCTGACGACCCCTCAGCGGCTGAGCTCGATCGCCGCGTGTTGCCACGCGACACCTACCATCTCCTCGACGCTGATTCCAGCCAGCTTGAGGCCATCGTTAAGGGGGCCCGTGGGTCCAGCTTCGTGATCCAAGGGCCGCCCGGCACCGGTAAGAGTCAGACGATCGCCAACATCATCGCGGAATGTCTGGCCGCGGGGAAGAAGGTGCTCTTCGTCAGCGAGAAGATGGCGGCGCTGGAGGTTGTGTACCGGCGCTTGAAGGAGCAGGGACTCGCCGATTTCCTGCTCGAGGCCCACTCGCACAAGGCCAGCAAGACGACGATCCTCGACGAGCTGCGACGCGTCTACTCCGCGGCTGAATCTGGCCCCGCTGCCGGTCGAGTGGACTTCGTGCTCGACCAGTTAGCCGCCCAACGAAACCACCTCAACGAGTATGTCCGCGCTCTTCACGATGACGAGACCAGCCTTGGCCGCTCGGCGTACGCCATCCACGGAGAGGTGGCTCGTCTCGCCGACGCGCCAGCGTTGGCCTTTCGAGTCGACGGGGCGGCCGACCTCACCGAGGGTCAATTGGCGCAACTGCGCTTGGCGGCGACCGGCTTCGCGACCCGAGCCGGCGTGCTGCGCGCCGCCGAGCAGCACCCGTGGTGGCACTGCACGCTCTTCGACGTGACGCTCCAGGTCCAGCGCGACATCCAGGCTCATGGCGAGCGGCTCTCATCGGCCATCACCGACGCGTCGACCATCGCGCAGCGCCTGGCCAACGCCTGCGCACTAGGAACGCCGCAAACGGTGTCCGCGTTGAGGGTGTTCCGCGGTCTGCTTGACCTCATAGCGGAAGCGCCGACGCCACGTCCCCCGGCGACCTGGTTCACTCGCACGACTCTCACGCCGCTCGCGCAACTGGCCCAAGAGAGGCGTGATCGGGAGGTGAGTTGCAGCAACCGCCGAGCGGCGCTCCTGATGCGCTACCGTGACGATCTGCTTCGACTCGATCTGACCGCCATCCGCGGCGTACTGACCGGCGAAAGCGCCGCCGCGGTCGCCCGATTCCGCGGGTCGGGCCAGGTGCCGGCGGATGTGGCAGTCGCGAACGCGGCACAGGTCGACCAGGCATTGGGCGCGCTCGTGCCGTTGCTCGGGACGTTGGGCGACACCCTGTCGAAGCTGTCGGATCTTTTCGAGCTGGACAAGGTAAACTCGCTCGACGGTGCGAGAGGCGTCGAACAGCTTGCCACCGTGGTCGCCAGCGATCCCCGCCCGCTCCGAAGCTGGTTCGCGCGGGCGCGACTCACCGACTTCGAGGCATTAGCCGAAGAAGCGAAGGCACAGCAGGCGATCGTGCGCGAGGATGGGGCAGCGCTTCAAGCGGAGTACGAGGCGGAGCTCTTCGACCTGGCGACCCCTGACCTCGTGGAGCGGTTTACCGACACCTACGACAGCCCGTTCCGCGTCCTACGGCCGGGGTACTGGCGAGACCTCCGCGCCGTGCGACGGCTGCGGCGGCCTACCGAGGCGACTGGAAGCCCAGCCGAGCTCGATTTCTCGGGAGCGGTCGCCGTCCTGCGAAGAGCAGCGAAGGTGACGGCCGCGCGCGCCTGGCACCAGGAGCACCGGTTGATGCTCTTCGAAGCGTTTGGTCAGCACTATCAGGGCGAATTGAGGACGGACTGGGATGATGTCTTCCGCCGGCTGGGGCTGGTGCGCCGCCTCCTGGACTTCTATGGCGACGAGCCGGTCCCGCGGGGGCTGGTCGATCACCTCCTAGCGTCGGGATCGAGCGTGGCGACTGCGCAGTCGCTGCATGCCCGAATCGAGCGGCTGCTCGAAGAGATCAGGGGTCAGTTCGAGACGCTCGCTGCTTTGGCGCCCTTCGATGTGCTGCCCTTCACAGGGTTGCCGCTCCCGGTTGCGCCGCTGGAGGACCTGCGAGGATGGCTCGAGCAGTGGCACACAGCCCTCCGCCGATTCTGGTCGGCGGTGTGGACACTTCGACTCGCCCGACCGGACCATAGCTGGGACAGTCTCGCGGGGGCCGTCGCCGACATCGACGAGGCGCTCGCCGTGCTGAGAGCGGAAGCGCAGTTGCGTGCCGAGGCTTCCGAGCTGAGCGCTCACTTCGGCGAGCTGTTCTCTCACCGTGGGACCGATTGGGATGCCGTCCTCTCCACTGTCGCATGGACGGAACGAACGGTCGGCACGTTCGGGTCGGATGGGCCGCCTGCATCGTTCGTGGCGCGCATCAGTGCGCCCGGAGGGGATGGCCTGCCGACCGCCGAACAACGGCGCGCGCTCGATGCCCTCCTGACGACCATCGCAGAGTCCGTGCAGTTCTTCGCGTCGATCTTCGAGCCCGGCTGGCCCCGTGCCGCCGGCAAGACGCTCCATGAGGCGCCATTCTCGGCCGTGCATGACTGGATTGGAAGCCATGTCTCGCAACTGTCCGAGCTTGAGCGGTGGGTCGACCTTCGCCGCGCGCGGCAGATCGCCGTCGATGCCGGCTTGGGCGATTACGTCGCGGCGCTGGAGCGCGACCGTCCTCCGGTCGAGACCTGGGGCGATGCCCTGCTCAGGGGAATCTACGAGCAATGGTTGGATGCGCGCTATGCTCGCGCGCCCGAGCTTCACGCCTTCCGCGGCGAGCAGCACGAAAAGCTGGTGGAGGAGTTCCGCGATCTCGACCGCCAGTCGCTGCGACTCGCTGCCTCCCGAATCCGGCAGCAAGTGATGCGCCGACGACCGAAGATCCCCGCCATGCCTTCGTCCCACAGCGAACCCGGCATCCTGCTGCGCGAGTTCAACAAGCGGCGCCGCCACAAACCGCTCCGACGCCTGTTCTCGGAGATCCCGAACCTGCTGCTGGAGCTAAAGCCATGCCTGATGATGTCCCCATTGTCCGTAAGCCGCTTCCTCGAAGCGGGAAGTCCGCTCGCCCCGGTGAACGGCGCGCGAGACGAGCCGCGGTCAAATGATCCGACCACTCGCATCCACTTCGACGTAGTCATCTTCGACGAAGCATCCCAGATCTCATCTGAGGACGCTGTCGGAGCGATCCTGCGTGGCAAGCAGCTCATCGTGGCAGGCGACCAACAGCAGTTGCCGCCGACCCGTTTCTTCGCAGTCGCGGTGGGTGACGAGCCGGATGACGATGAAGAAGACGACGCAGCCGATGCGTATGAGAGCGTCCTCGATGAGTGTTCCAGCGTCGGCCTGCCGTCGGTCCGACTGCGATGGCACTATCGAAGCCGTCATGAGAGCCTGATCGCCTTCTCCAACGCCAACTTCTATCAGGGCGATCTTGTCACCTTCCCCTCGCCCGATCGGCAGACGGAGACTACCGGCGTGAGCTTCGTCCACGTGCTGGACGGCGTCTACGATAGGAGTCGCAGTCGAACGAATCGGATCGAGGCGGCCAAGATCGTGGACCTCGTTGTCGCGCACGCGGAAAGTACGCCGAAGAGGACCCTTGGCGTCGTGGCATTGTCCCAGGCGCAGATGCTGGCCATTCTTCAAGAGCTTGAGGCGCGACGGCTCGTGCGTCGTGACCTGGAGCTCTTCTTTGCCGAGGATCGGCAGGAGCCGTTCTTCGTCAAGAACTTGGAGGCCGTGCAAGGCGACGAGCGCGACGTGATCCTGCTCTCGATCGGCTACGGCAAAGACGCGGGTGGACATCTCACGATGAACTTCGGTCCGCTCAATCGGTCCGGCGGCGCTCGACGCCTCAACGTCGCGGTCACTCGTGCGCGCGAACAGGTGAAGGTCGTCTCATCGATCATGGCGGTCGACATCAACCTCGAGCAGGCGACGAGCGAGGGTGCCCGCTTGCTCCGCGCCTACCTCGACTTTGCCGAGCGTGGCGTCGGAGCGATCGCAGAGATGCTGACGAGCGCTGGCGGCGAGGCAGATTCGCCGTTCGAGGAGGCGGTTCAGGAGGCGCTGGAACGACGCGGTCTTCAGGTCCACCGCCAGATTGGGTGCTCAGGCTTCCGGATCGACCTGGGCGTGGTCGACAACGCCGCGCCGGGTCGGTATCTCCTCGGCATCGAGTGTGATGGGGCAACCTACCACTCCGCCAAGACCGCGCGGGATCGCGATCGGCTGCGTCAACAGGTGCTGGAGAACCTTGGCTGGCGGATTCATCGGATCTGGTCGCGTGATTGGGTGCGCGATCCGAAGGATGAAGTTGAGCGCGTGCTGACCGCCGTCGAGGCGGCACGCGACGCGGGGCGCCGATCGGAGCAGCCCGCATCGGAGGCGTCATCAACTTCCTGGATCACCCCCGACGAACGGGTCATCGACTTGAAGCCGCTTGATCGCGGCTCAGAGCTGGAGACGCCCGAAAACGGGAGCGGGGCCGGGTCCGCGTTCGGAGCGGATCGATCACCACGAGCCGAGACGTACGTCTACGCACTCCTCGACGCAGGGCAACTACGGCAGAGCTTCGATGAGGTCCCGATCAGCGCGCTGGCCACCATGGTCCAGACTTGCGTGGAGGTAGAGGCGCCCGTGCATGCGGATGCCGTCAGACGACGTCTGAGGGACGCCTGGGGGATCATGCGAACAGGACACCACGTCCGAAGGAAGCTCGATCAAGGCATCGAAATGGCTGAACGATCAAGGCTCGTGGTGCGTCACGGAGACTTTCTGTGGCGGCCCGATCAGCCTGACACCACCACCTTCCGCGGAGCCGATCGTGACAAGTTCCGCCGCGATATCTCGGAGATTGCTCTGGAGGAGATCGCTGCCTCGGTGCTCGCGGTGCTCGATTCCGACTTCAGCTTGCCGCGTGATGCCCTGGTAACCCAGGCGGCCAGGGCGCTCGAAATCGCGCGGACCGGCGATCACGTCGACAAGCGCGTGAGGCGGGCAGTCGAGTGGCTGATCGAGCGTGGGCGGGCCCTGGATCGGGACGGCCAGGTCATGCGTGCCGCCAGGGCTTAGCGTAAGAAGCCTGTGCAGGCTGCAGACTCGATCAGCAGTCCTGCACCCCGCCAGGGGGGCGGGGCGCGCGTCTCGCTGGTGTAGAGTATATGGCGATTTGCCAGCCTCTCCGCGACGGCGCAGGTCCTGATCTGCGCGACCGATCGCTCGCTCGGCCGTTGGTCGAAGTAGCGTGCCGATCGGACCTGGGAGAACGTGGTGCGAGTGAGGCTTATGCGGCGACACATGCTGGCTACGCTGATCGGGTTGCTGCTTGTCAATATCCTGGCGGCCCTTGCGCCGAGGGCAGGCGCTCAGCTCCTTGACCCGAGCGGGGGCACCCCGACAGCACCGCCGGAGCTGCGGGCGCTCTGGGTCGACGCCTACCACGATGGGTTCAAAACGCCCGAGCAAGCCGACCGCCTGCTGGCCGACGCTCGACGGGCTAACGTCAACACCCTCCTCGTCCAGGTGCGACGGCGCGGCGACGCCTACCACACCAGGGCCA
>JACCZL010000468.1 GCA_013695975.1 Chloroflexota bacterium | reverse complement strand
CCGAGAAGCTGGCGTTCGGGGCCCACCAGGCCGGCGCGGTCGCACCACCGCTGACCTTCAGGGTGATCGTGCCGGCGGACCACTCGGCCGTGGCGGTGTCAAACGTGATGGTGTAGGTGGTTGTCCTGGTGATGACGCCCCAGCCGAACTTTGCCGTGAGGAGGAACGTCGGCCGAGAAGCCTTGAGCGCGTCGAGCGCCGGCTGGATCAGCGAGAGGATGTACTCCCGGCTGACGGCGACCCCGAAGTCGCTGCTGCCGAGGAAGACCTGGCCGATGCTGCCCGGGTCGGCGACGATTCCCTGGCCGCTCAGGTCGAGCGGCAGCGCGACCGCCGAGCCCGCGCCGTCGACCACGCCGATCAGGCGCGGATCCGGGACACCGGCCGGGAGCGCCTGGCCTATTGGCTGGAAGCGCGTCGCCAGGAACGAGCCGAGCTGCTGCGCGATCTGGGCATCGGCCGAGGTATCGCCGTCCGAGCTGAACGACACCGTGCCGTCGACCACCTCGACGTGCAGGGCCCTTACGAGAACGGGATCGTCGACGACCTGCATCGCGACCGTCGCCCGCAGCCGGCCGTGGATGAACTTCGGCAGGGGGTCGTGTCTGGGTCGGGGACATAGCGGGCGCGGATCCAGCACTCGAGGGTGAACTGGCCCTGGGACCCGCCGATCAGCTCGACCGTCGGGGCGGCAATCTGGGCCCGGGTGGCCCCGCGGACGCCGTCGATCGCCCCGCCCAGGGCATCGTCGCCGATCCGCACGAAGGCGCGGTGCGGCAGCGTCGGCAGGCCCCGCTTGCTGCAGGCGTTCGCATGCATCGTGGCCATCAGGTGGTTCACGGTCGAGCCACTCACCTGCACCACAGCCTCGAAATCGCCCGTCAGCGGATTCGGCATCTCGACACTCCTCTTCGGATGGTATGGCCCTGCCCTGAGGCGGTCAGCTCAGCGTGAACCCGTCCTTGGTCCGTGTGAGATAGAACTCAACCCTGCGTCCCGAGAAGGTCTTCTGGACGGGGCCTTTGGGCTTCACGCTTGCCGCCTTCCCGCTCTCGAGCGCGACTGAGCAGACACCCGTGCCGATCGTGTCGGGTGCGGTTCAAAGTTATCCGGACCGCCGGCCACAGGCCCGCTGAAGGCCACAAGCCCGCTCGTTCGAAGCGGGTGTGGGCACGCGGAAGCCGAGCCGAGGGTGGCTAGACTTGGTGGCCGGATAACTTTGAACCGCACCCGATCGTGTCCGTCGAAACGTTCTCGGCGGACCTCTGGCTCGTTCAATTGGGCCCGCGCCCTGGCACCAGCGTTCTGCTATCGTGCCCGCATGGCCGAAGATCAGGACGTGGTCGGCCGAGACCTCGAAGCGCTGCGGCGGGGGATCGACGACCTCGACGCGGAGATCGTCGAGCTGCTGAGTCGGCGAGCGGAGCTGTCGCGGCGGGTCGGGGCGCTCAAGCAGGGGCAGGGCGAGGCGGTGTTCGCGCCGGCTCGCGAGGCCGAGCTGCTCGAGCGTGTGATCCGGCTGGGCGCCGGGGCGCTGCGGCCGGAGCGCTGGCGGGCGATCTACCGCGAGATCCTCTCGGCCTCGCGGGCCCTCCAGCGACCGCCGCGGATCGCCTTTCTAGGCCCTCGGGCGACCTTTGGTCACCAGGCCGCCTTGCAGCGCTTCGGCGCGGCCGCCGAGTACGTCCCGGCCGCGACGAACCCCGACGTGATCGGCGAGGTCGAGCGCGGCGCGGCCGACTTCGGCGTCGTTCCGATCGAGAACTCGACCGAGGGGCCGGTCGGCGAGACCCAGGACCGCCTGGTCGAGACCGAGCTCAAGGTCTGCGACGAGGTGACGATCACCGTCGCCCATTGCTTGCTGGCTCGGTGCGCCGTGGAGGACGTGCGGACGGTCTACTCGCACCCCCAGGCGGCCGCCCAGTGCCGCCGCTGGATCGCCCAGCACCTGCCAGACCGCCACGTCGTCCACGTCGCGAGCACCGGCCTGGCAGCCGAGCGGGCGACGCAGGAGCCGGGCGCCGCGGCGATCGCCACTCGCCTGGCCGGCGAGCACTTCGAGTTGGACGTCCTGGCGAGCAACATCCAGGACGTCTCGAACAACTACACCCGCTTCTGGGTGGTCGGGCCGCGGATGAGCGAGCGGCCGACCGGGCGCGACAAGACGGCGATCGTCTTCAGCATCCGCGACGTCATCGGGACCCTCCACGACCTGGCCGGGGTCTTCGCGGACGCCCGGATCAACCTGAGCGCGATCCAGTCGCGCCCCTCGCGGCGCAAGGCCTGGGACTACGTTTTCTTCGTCGAGCTGTTGGGGCACGCCGCCGAGCCGCACGTCCAGGCCGCACTGCGGGCGGCCGAGCAGCACACCGTCTTCCTCAAAGTCCTCGGCGCCTGGCCCCTGCAGGCCGAGAGCTAGTGGCGTACCTTTGCCTGGCCGCGGCGATGGCGATCGTCGGGAGTTCGGTCGTCGTCGGCAAGCTGATCGTCGAGAGCTTCCCGGTCCTACTCGGATCGGGGCTGACCTCGGCGGTCGCGGCAACGGTGCTGGTGCCGCTGCTGCTCGTGCGCGAGCGCGGCGTCCCGGCCGTCGCGCCGCGGGACCTGGGGATCCTGGCTTTCCAGGCGTTCACCGGGTCGTTTCTCTGGCGGATTCTCCTCTTTTACGGGCTGATCTTCACCACGGCAGCCGAGAGTGGGATCATCACCAGCACGACGCCGGCCGCCGTCGGGGCGCTCTCCTTCCTCCTGCTGCGCGAGCGACTGAGCTGGAACACAATCGCCGGGATTGGACTGGCCGTGCTGGGCGTCCTGGCGATCAACTGGGTCGGCGCGGCCGATGCCCAGCGCGGGTCGAATCCCCTGCTCGGCACCCTGCTGATCTTCGGCTCGGTCCTCGGCGAGGCGTCGTTCACGATCTGTGGCAAGGCCGTCTCGGGCCGGGTAGGGCCGCTGACGATCTCGGCCGCGGTGACCGTCTTCTCCCTGCTGATGTTCCTGCCGTTTTCCATCTACCAGGCGGTCGGGTTCGACTTCTCGAGTGTCTCGTTCCGTGGCTGGGCCTCGCTCGTCTACTTCGGCGTCATCCTGAACGTGGTCGCCTTTCTGCTCTGGTTCCAGGGCGTCTCCCGGGTCCCAGCCAGCACGGCGGGGGTCTTCACCGGCGTGCTGCCGGTCAGCGCGGTGGCCCTCTCCTACGTTGTCCTGGGAGAGCCGTTCCTCTGGTCGCACCTGATCGGTGGGGCCTGCGTGGTGCTGGGCATCGTCCTGATCGCCCGGCGCGGCTCGGAGGTGGCGGAGCGCCCGCCCGCCCCGAGCGAGCGCGGGCGAGTAGGGTGATGGCTGGCGAAGCCGCTGCGTGGTCAATTCGCCGTGGTATCGTTATGGGCAACGGCGGATGCTCAGAAGGAGTGGTGGCATGGCGAGCAGGGTGATGGTGATCGGCGGCTGGCGGGCGTACTTGCTGGGGGCTGTCGTCCTGGCCTTGCTGCTCGTGGCCCTGTTCGCGGCGAGTGTCGTCGTCCTGACGCTGCTGGCTGTCGGCGCGGTCGCGCT
>JACCZL010000461.1 GCA_013695975.1 Chloroflexota bacterium | reverse complement strand
CTGCGCGGCATCGTCACGGCGATCGCCCTGTCGCGCAAGACCGTCGGCGCGATCAAGCAGGGCCTGTTCTGGGCCTTCGCCTACAACGTCGTGCTGATCCCGGTGGCGATGGGGGCGCTCTACCCGCTGTTCGGGCTCCTCCTCAACCCGGTCCTCGCGGCGGCCGCGATGGCGATGAGCAGCGTCAGCGTGGTCACCAACGCCCTGCGGCTGCGCGGCTTTCGCCGGCCGAAGGATGCCAACGAGATCCTGCACCCATCCCTGCGGTCGCGAGTCGGCGAGTACGCCTACCTTGTCGCCATCGCCCTGTTCGCGCTCGGCATCGGCGCGGCGGCCCTTGTCTATGCGCGGCCCGAGCACGCCGCGGGCATGCCGCCGGGCGGCCATGAGATGGGGCGCACGATGGTGGACGAATCCATGCAGCCGGCAATCTCGGCGGCCGAAGCTGGCGTACGTGCTGAGTTGGTCGCTCCGCCGGCCGCCCAGCCAGGTGTACCCGTGCGCCTGGCCTATCAACTGGCTGATCTGGGTACCAGTACACCGCTCACCGACGTTGTGATCGGCCACGAGCAGCCGATGCACCTGATCGTGGTGAGCCGCGACCTCGGTCAGTTCCAGCACGTACACCCGCGGCCGACGGGCGCGCCGGGCGAGTACGCCGTCGACGTCCAGTTTCCGATGGCCGGGACCTACATTCTCTACAACGAGTTCGTCCGATCGAACGGGCAGGATATCGTGCAGCGCGACGAGCTCACCGTCGGTGGCCCGAGCGGCTCGGCCGCGCTCGCCGAGGATCGGGCGCCGAAGGTCGTGGGCGAGGCGCGGATATCGCTCCAAGGGGCCAGCGCGATCCGGGCCGGCCAGGAGACGAGCCTGACGTTCCGGGTGGAGGACCCGCGGACGGGCGAGGGCATCGGAGATCTCCAGCCGTACCTCGGAGCGCCCGCGCACGCGGTCATCCTGAGCGAGGACGCCGGGGTTTTCGTACACACCCACGGCGAGCAGGTCGGCGTAGGTACGGCGGACCATGACGCGGCCGACGAGCACGCCACGGGGGTCGCACGCTACGGCCCCGAGATCGCGATCCACCACACGTTCCCGGCGCCTGGACTCTACAAGCTCTGGGGCCAGTTCCAGGACCACGACGGGCGGGTCATTACCGCGGACTTCGTGGTCCACGCCCAGTAGTCACACGAAGGAGAGACAGCACCATGCCGAAGCTTACCGTAGACGACCGAACTGCCGACGTTCCGGACGGCCAGCGCCTGGTTCTGGCGATCGAGGCCCAGGGCGTCAACATCGGCCACCGCTGCGGCGGCTTCGCCCGATGCACGACCTGTCGGGTCGAGTTTCTGGACGGCGAGCCTGACACGATGACAGACGCGGAGTACGCGGTGCTGAAGACGCGGGACCTGCTCAGTCAGTACCGGCTCTCGTGCCAGATCGTCTGCGACCACGACATGAGCGTGCGTCCGGGCATGACGCGGGAGAGCGCAGGCTGGGACGACACCGGACCGACCCCAGAGCCGACGGTCACACCGGAAGCGGCGTGGTATCCGAAGGAAGAGCTCGAGCGCCGAGGCAGCGCATAGGCCACCCGCCCCGGCGCCAAAGGTCACCGGGAGAAGTTCTATGACCGACATCACCATCGCGGGGCTCGGGCGGCTCGCCTGGATCGACGTCGTCCTGCTCGTCTGGTTCGTCCTGGCGGGCCTCTCGACGGCCTGGGTGGCCTGGGACGTCTTTCGGAACACCCCCGAGATGACCGTACTGAAGTGGGCCTGGGTGTTGACGACCCTCTACATGGGGCCGATTGCCCTCCTCCTCTACGTCCTCGCGGACAAGGAGCCACGGCCCGGCACGCACGAGGCGTTCATCCGGCCGATGTGGAAGCAGGCGCTCGGCTCGACGCTCCACTGCGTCGCGGGCGACGCGACCGGCATCATCATCGCCGCGACGATTACGGGGCTGCTGGGCCTGCCGATGTGGATCGACATGATCGCCGAGTACGTGCTCGGGTTCGCTTTCGGGCTGTTCATCTTCCAGGCGTTGTTCATGCGGGACATGTTCGGTGGGTCCTACCGGACCGCCCTGCGGCGCTCCTTCATGCCCGAGTGGCTCTCGATGAACACGATGATGGCCGGGATGTTCCCGGCGATGGTGTACTTCATGATGGGCCGCGACATGCGGGCGATGGAGCCGCGCGAGCCCCTATTCTGGGGGGTGATGTCGTTCGCCATCGCGGTAGGGTTCCTGACGGCCTATCCAACGAACTGGTGGCTGGTCAGCAAGGGCCTCAAGCACGGCCTGGCCACGGCGCGGAGAGACGACGGAGAGAGTCAGGAGTCCACTACCGAGCACCAGCCCATCGTGGGGTCGTCCGGCGCCCCGCCGAGTCCTCAGCGTGCGCCTGCGAGGAAAGGATCCTGAGCATGCAAGACCACAGCAGCGTGGCGAGCCCCGCGCAGGGGGCCGATGGACACGGGGGGATGGACCACGGCGGGGTGCAGCACGGTGGGATGGACCAAACACGGACCGATCCGGTGGCCGAGGTGACCGGACCGCAGTTGGCCGCCGTCACGGCACTAACCGTGTTGGCCCTGGCGGCCGCGATCGTCTGGTGCGCGTCCTACGCCAACCTGGCCATCGGCGCCGGGGACGTCCGGGGCGCCGTCATGCCGCCCGGCATGATCATGACCCGCGACACCAGCGCCGACGCCATGCGGGACATGGCAGCCGTCGACCTCGACGCGGTGACCTACACGGCGTCGGCCGAGATGCAGGGCGACCAGCCGTTCCCGCCGAGGCTGGAAGACGGTGTGAAGGTCTTCGACCTCGACCTATCCGTGATCGAGTGGAACATCCTAGCGGACACCCGAGTGGGGGCCTATGCCTTCAACCGCCAGCTCCCCGGCCCGCGCCTCCGGGTGACCGAGGGGGACCGCATTCGGATCAACGTCACCAACAACCTGCCTGAGTCGACGACGGTCCACTGGCATGGCCTGATCCTGCCGAATGCCATGGACGGCCCAGGCGAGATCACCCAACCGCCGATCGAGCCGGGCCAGACCTTCGCCTACGAGTTCACGACCCAACAGCGCGGCACCTTCTTCTACCACTCTCATCACCACGTCGACCGCCAGCAGGCGCTCGGGCTGTACGGCGCGTTGATCATCGACCCGCGAGATCCCGCCACGGAGCCCGCCTACGACCAAGAGGTGCTGGTCCAGCTCCAGGAGTGGACGTTCAGGGAAGGTTACACCTTCCCGGCGATGCCGATGGAGGGTGCGCTGCCAAACTACTTCACCATCAACGGAAAGGCGTACCCGGCGACCGAGACGGTCAACATGCGCCTCGGCGAGCGGCTCCGAGTCCGCTTCATCGGCTCGCACAGCGGGTTCATTCACCCGATGCACATCCACGGTGGACCGTTCACGATCGTCGAAACGGACGGCTACCCCGTCCCCCAGGGAGCCAATCTGATCAAGGACACTGTCAACGTAGCCCCCGGGGAACGCTACGACGTGATCTGGGAGGCACGCGAACCGGGCAAGTGGCTCCTGCATTGCCACATCAGCCACCACACGACCAACAACAACCGCGAGGAGCAGGGTGGTGGCGGGCTCATGATGATCATTAACGTCACCTGAGCCGAGGATGGGAGTGCGATGGGCACATCGGACTCTGGCGGCCGCGGAAGCTCCCTGAGTTCCGCCCGCCGAGCGCGGCGCCGGTGAGGTAGGGCAGCGGGTGCGGCGCGCGGGCTTCGGCCTGGCCTACTTCGAGCTCGGCGCGACGGACGTGGAGCCGGTGGTCGTCGCCCTGCACGGCCTCGCCTCCACTGGACGTTCCTTGCGCCCCGTGCTCGGCTCCCTGGCGGAGCGCGGGGCGCGCGTGCTAGCGCCCGACCTCCTCGGGCACGGAGCTTCCGAGTGGCCGCCCGATGCGCGCTACGACGTCGACGATCACCTCGCGGCGCTGGACGCCTGGGCGGAAAGCGCGATTGGGCCGAGACCTGTCTGGCTGGTCGGTTGCTCGATGGGGAGCCTGCTCGCCCTGGCCTGGGCCGCGCGCCGGCCTGATCGCGTGCGGGGCGTCGCGGCCATCAGCGCCCCGCTCTTTGCCAGCACGTCCGAGGCGCGGATGTGGCTCGGGCGAGCGGACCCGCTGGCGTGGCTGATGCTCCACGCGCCCTGGGCAGCTCGGGTGCTCTGTCGGACCATCTGCGGCCAACGCGTACCGGCCCGCCGCCTGAGCACGGCGCGCCGCTTTGGACCGCTCCTCGCCCGCGTGCTGGCTTCGAGCTACGGCCTCGGCTCGGTTGATGCCGTCCGGAGCAAGGACGCCGATCCGAAGGACGTGCACGCCCGACTCCTCGACGGATTGGCTGACTGTTGGCTCCACTCATGGCCATCGCTCTATGGCTCATTCCTGCACTGCATCGTGGAGCGTCGCGCCGGGCCCGACCTCGAGCGGCTCCGCGCCCGACGGATGCCCCTCCTCTTCCTCCATGGCGATCGAGATTTGACTGCCCCGATCGGGCGAGCCCGGGAATCGGCGGCGTTCGGTGGCTGGGCGCTCGAGGAGTATCGCGGCGGGACCCACGCCCTCGTCGCGACGCACGCCTCGGCTGTCGGCCGGCGGCTGGCGAGCTTCATCGACGATCAGCCTGACTCTCGGAGGGCAGTTGGCCACTTGTCGTCGGGACGCGGGTGAGGACCGCCAGCGCAGGCTCCAGGTCGCGGGCGTTCGCGATCACCCGAATGCTGAGCGGCCGGACTCGTCCCCGAATCTCGATCTCGTAACTCGGGAAGGACGACAGATCGACGCCGGCCTGGCTCGCGACCTCGTCGGAGACGACCAACTGACTGGCGTACTCCTTGGTCAGCGACTCCAGGCGACTGGCCGTGTTGACGGCGTCGCCGATCGCCGTCAGGGCCCTGGCTCGCCCGTGCCCCATCTCGCCGACGATGACCTGGCCCGCGTGGATGCCGATCCCCATCCGGAGCGGCTCCTTCAGCTCGTGCCGCAGCGTCTGGTTGAGCTGCTCGAGCGCCCGCGCCATCTCGAGCGCCCCCGCCAGGGCGTCGCGACAGCCCTGCACCGACCCACTCTCCAGCCCGAAGAGGGCCATGATGCCGTCCCCGATAAACTTGTCGACCCGGCCACCCGTCCGCTCGATTGCTCCGCCCATGGCGGTGAAGTACTGGTTCAGGACGAACACCACATCGTAGGGCAGCCGGTGCTCGGCGAAGCGCGTAAAGGCGCGCAGGTCGGCAAACAGGACCGCGATCTCCTGCTCGGTGCCCGCCGCGGCGCTCGGACCGAACAGGCCGGCTGGCAGTGCGCTCGTCGGTGGCAGGAGCGGGAACACCGCCAGGTCGGCGGTCGGCCGCAACTGGCACGCCAGACGCACGTTAGGCGCCGTGCCGAGTCGCCGCAACACCCGCGCTTCGTCGGCGGACGGTTCGGGCAGCGTCTCGGAGCCGGCCCCGACGCGGGTCCGGCAGGTCGAGCAGCGACCCCGCCCACCACACAGCGAGGCGTGGGGGATGCCGGCGCCGCGGCTCGCCTCGAGGACTGTCGTACCAGGCGTGATCAGCACCTGGCGCCCGTTTGGATAGTCCAGGCAGACCACGCCTTTCCGCTGCTGGAGGATGGTCCTGACCCTCCGCGCACCGAACACGGCCAGCACGCTGCCGACGTACAGGCCGTACGCACCGTTTTTCAGCCGATCGATCGTCGCCGCGACCTCGGGCGAAACCGCCATCGCACCCTGCGCAATCCAGAGCGGATCGGCCGCCAGTGCGCCGATCTCCTGGCCCATGTCCGCGAACCCGAGCAGGGCCAGGATCGGTACCAGCGGGCCGACCAGGCGCAGGCCCGGCAAGGTCCACCGACGCCACCGCTTCACCCTGAGCCAGTAGTAGAGGCCCAGACACCCGTGGAGCCAGACGATGCTCAGGAGCGCGACCTGCTCCACGCCGACGCTCGGATTCAGGACCCAGTAGAACAGCACCTGGCGCGTATAGTCGTCCTCGACGCCCCACGTCTCGTGCTGCACGCGGGTCCCGAAGATGTGCTGGAGCAGCAGCGAGGGGATGAGCAGACCGAGTGTCAGGCGGAGGATCTCCCACCGCGGGATCCGCAGATGGCGGCGCTGGTAGAGCGCCCACAGTACGAGCGTGAAATGGGTCAGCCAGCTCCCATAGAGCAGGGTGGTGCCGAGCGGGTGCCGCCAGAACGCGACGAACCAGACCCGCCCGGCGTTGGCCGCCTCCAGCGACACCAGCCCGAGGGAGTGATTGAGCAGGTGCGTCGCCACGAAGGTGAGGAGCACCAGGCCGCTGACCAGCCGCAACCGCTGTAGCATGTCGGAGGGTAGCGGATTGCCTACAGCTTGTGGGCAGCCTCGACGATCGGCCCGAGCTGTTCGACCGACTCGATCGTCCAGGGATGGAGCCAGAAGGTGAAGTGCTGGACGCCGATTGCCGCGTGGGCGGCGAGCTTCTCGATAATCTGCTCGGTCGAACCGCGAAGTATGACACTCGGTGGGCCGCCGGGCACGCTGTCCGCGCCCTCGAGCCCGAGCGAGCAGCCGGAGGTCTTCAAGAGCGTCGATGGATCGCGGCCAGCCTTCCGGCAGGCTTCCTCCGCGATCTCGAAAAGGTCCTCCGCCGCCCTGGTGTTCTCCACGTCGAGCAGCATGTCGGTGTTGTAGGCGTCGGCATACTTCGCGACCAGGCCGAGCATCCTCGGCATGCGCGCGCCGATCCAGATCGGTGGTCCGCCGGGGCGCGGACCGCGCGGCACGAGTGCGCAGTCGGCGACCGAGTAATACTGGCCCCGGAAGGTCACCGACTCGCCGTGCAGCATCGGCACGATGATCTGGAGCGCCTCCTCGAAGCGGCTAACGCGCCGGTCAAACGGATAGTCGTAGGCGGTGTACTCGGGCTCGTGCCAGCCGGCCCCGAGGCCGAGCAGCAGCCGTCCCCCACTCACCTCGTCGAGCGAGTCGGCGATCTTCGCCAGCAGGGCCGGGTTCCGAAAGCTGGTGCAGGCGACGAGCGGCAGGAGGGTCACCCGCTTCGTGACCGCCGCCAGCGCGGTCAGGAGCGTGAAGCACTCCCAGATGCCGCGTGTTTCGCCCTCCGGCAGCGAGACGACCGGCGGCGCGTTGCGGAAGAGCAGGTGGTCGGGCGCGCTCAGGGTATCGACCCCGATCTCCTCGGCCAGGAGCGCCATCTCACGGAGCTCGGTCCAGCGGTGGGCGTTGATCGCCCCTGATCCCCCATTGTTCCCGCTCCGGATCATCAGTCCGACCTGCATGCTTGCCTATCCTCGCATCCAGGAACCGGGTCCTAGCGCTTCCGCTCGCTGTAGGCGCCGCCGCTGGATGCCGCTCGCACCTCGGACGCCGTCCTGGCCTTGCGTAGCGCCTCGATCCGCGTCCCCTCTGCATCGAGCATCGCCTTCGCGTTGTCGAGGACCGCCTGGAGCTTATCCGCCGGAAACTTCACCGCGCCGTTCTCGTCCATGTGGACCACCTCGCCGGGCGAGACGTCCATGCCCCCCACCGAGACCGGCACGTTGACCGCCTGAACCGCCATCGCGCCGTGGCCGGCGGTCACGCCGCCCAGCAGGAGCTGGAACTGCATCCGACGAATGGCGTCGATGTCCCGAGAGGGGCCGTTGGAGACGAGGCCAACGCAGCCGACCGCCTGCATCGACGTCACCATGACCTCACCGGCTAAGCCGGCCTTGTTGAACAGCTCGGGCGGCCACTTCTGCTGGATGACGAGGATCGTCGGCTTCGGCGAGGCGTCCAGGGCGTCGATCACGTCCATGAACGACAGCCGGTTGCTGTAGTTCGGATCGGGCAAGCCGTAGACGCAGGTGACGGCGTAGCCGAGGATCGGACCCAGCTCTGGATAGATACAGCGGATCGACGTGTCGGTGTACCAGTTCTCGGTCCACGGGTTATAGAGCCCCAGACACAGCGGGTTACTCGGATACGTCGCCACGACATTGGTGATCGTCGGGCTGTCGATCTTACGCAGCTCGGTGAACAGCGCTTCTTCGGACATCTCGGGCATAGACAGGCCCCCTTCCAGGTTGGTGACCATCGACGGGTCGAGTATACGGGTCGGCCTGGGCAGGCGACTCTGCCGCTAGGGGCCTTCCCCTCGCTCCCGAGCAGCGATCGCGATTTCGGTGACGTGGTCCAGCTTCCCTTGCGCCGCGTCCGTCTCGATCTGCCTATCCCACGCCTCCGCATCGAACTCGAGGAACCAGTTCCGAAAGGCCGTCAGCTCGGATCGAAACAACCTCTCGATCTCCTTCTCCAGTGCTTCGATCTTGCTCACACCGCACCTGCCCGTCCCGGAATTGTAGCGCCCCTCGTCGCCTCACGCCCGGGGAGGGAATCGACGCGTGGTCTCGCGCCAAACCCGGTCAAGTCGTGGGTAGGCGCGGAGAATGCCGACGGCGCGCTCGAACTCGGCGATGAACGCAAGTCCGAGCTCGGCGTTGGCTTCTTTGGCAGAGATCGGGCCCCGGCGATCAGCTCGCGTTCCGCTTCCGGGCTGACGGAAGAAATCACGCCAGCGCATCGCGAGCGCGGGCGATTGCCTCAGCTGCTGGGACCACCGTCACCCGACCAGCCTCAATCTCGGCGATGCGTCGCTCGACCTCGGCCGCCCAAGCCTCCTCAATCTGTGCATCTTTAGAGAGGCTGGCAATCAAGCGATCCGCGAGGCGCGCCCGCTCCTCGAGGGTGAGCTTCAACGCCTCCGCTTCCACGATTTCGAGCTGACCTGACACCAGGAACCTCCGTTCTCCGAGCGCTGCGAGATGGAGCTCCGCTTGCGATACCAGTGATAGGGGCGCAACCCAGCCGTGATCGCGCGGCACGCGGTGGTCCAGGTACAGGCTATCAACTCTCTGTTTGACCGTGACGCCATGTTGCGAAATCTCGCGCGCCGTGAAGAAATGCCTCGATGACGATACGGTCCTCGAGGACGCGATACAGCATTCGATACCGGTGTACGAACAACTCTCGAACCGCCGGGTCGCCCAACTCCGGCACAATGCGGCCGCGGTCCGCCAGCGTGTCGAGGCTCTCGGCCGTGTCCAGCGCTCGCTCGAGCACTTGGATAGCCCCCTCGCGGGATTCGCGCGCAATGAAAGTGATTACTTCGTCAAGCGCCGCTCTGGCCGAATCCGTCCAGACTACCGCGCGGCGCCGAGCAGCCATTTGCGACGTAGCTCTGCCTTGACCTGCTCATGCGACACTGTCCGGCCTGCCTCACGGTCAGCTTCGCCACGGGCCACAGCCTGCATGACGTACAAGTGATAGAGGAGATCGTCCAGGCTGCAGTCGTCCGGCAGCCGATCCAAGAGCGCTCGAACCTTGTCCTTCGTTGTCATGCGTCCCCGCCGCAAGGTGAGTTCGATCCAGTATAGCGTTTGTAACCACTTCAATGGCTATCGAGACCTTCGCGGGGGCGATCAGGCCGAGGCGCCGGCGCAGCGGCGGATGCCGACGCGTCAGAATTGGCGAGGCGGCCAGCAGCGTCGGCTCGGTCATGCCGGCGACGAGCGGCTCGGCGGGGACGGTCGTGGCGAAGGCGACCGGCACCAGGAACGTCAGTGTGTAGCGCAGCCAGGGCGGGTAGATGCCGACCGGCCAGCGCCCGGCCTCGTACAGGCACCGTGAGAGCACCAGGATGTTCTCCACCCACAAGAACCAGAAGGAGCGGATGGCGAGGATCAGCCAGAGGCGGTTGACGATCGCCCCGTCCAATGGGATGGGATCGCCGTCGCGATGATCCAGCGCGCCACACCAGGCGAGTAGCTCCGGGACGAAGAGGGATCGCCCCAATCCGGCCCGTCATGCTCTGCTGGACTGATCGCGACGTGCGATGCTGATCGACAGACGGCGGCGCCACGTGACCGCATCAGCCTCCCCGGGGCGGCGTGGCCCGGCCGTCGAGCACCTGCCAGACACCGTAGGCTTGGGCAGCGGCTATCGCCTCCGGGTTGATCCACTCGCCGGCCACGACCGGCACCGCGGGCCGGCCCAGCTTCGTCAGGCTACCGGCCCGCTCGGCGGCGCGTGTCACGTCTCCGACGCCCACGCCGACCGAGACCTCGACTACGAAGTAGGCGTCCGCCCCATCCTCGCGGCGCTGGCCGCTGAGCACCAGGTCGGCGTGGAGCACGGCCTGCCGCTCAGCCTCGGTCAAGCGA
>JACCZL010000459.1 GCA_013695975.1 Chloroflexota bacterium | reverse complement strand
GTCGGGCGCGAGCTCCCTGAGGCGCTCGAGGATCTGGCCGCCGTGCTCGTGGCCCCAGACATCGAGGATCAGGTCCCTGCCAAGGGCGTACCGTTCGCGCTCGTCCATGCTCGTCCCTCGCTCAGTCGCGCCGTCGCAGCGTGAGCACACGGTAGCACACGACCAGCGCGGCGCATGCCGTCAGGACGAGGAGCGAGGGGGCGTAGCGGGCTCCGGCGACCCAGTGGGGATTGATGCCGAAGGTGGGCAATGCGCGCTGCGCGCCCACCGCCCAGACGAGGTCGTTCAGGAGCTGCCAGAGGGCAGGTACGCCCAGAATCAGGACAAAGCCGACCAGCATGGTGAGGCCGGTTAGGAGCTCGAAGGTGCCGAGCAAGTCGTCGCGTCGCATCTCGCCCTCGATCGAGAAGGATACCAGGCGCGGCGCAATGTCGCCGACCCGTTGTCGGGTGATCAGATACCTGGAGGAATACTCGGGCTCCCCGACCGCTTACACTGTTATGAGCGGGGTTCGGAGGCGGAATGACGGATGTGATCATCGTCGGCGGCGGAGTGATCGGGCTGCTGTGCGCGCGGGAGCTGCGTCGGAAGGGGCTTGAGGTCACGCTGCTCGAGCGGGACCGACCGGGTCGGCAGGCCTCGTGGGCCTCGGCGGGTATTCTGACGGCGGCGCCGCCGGGCGACGTTTCGCCGGATGGGGCGCTGAAGCGACTCAGCGCTGAGAAGTACCCCGGGCTCGTGGCCGAGCTGCGTGAGGAGAGTGGCGTCAACGCGGAGCTCACCTGGGATGGCCATCTCGTACCGGCCTTTTCGGAACGGGAGGCGGAAGGGCTGCGCCTCGACGGCGAGCACCAGCGTCGGCTTGGCCTCGAGACCGAGCTGGTCACAGCGGGAGGGGTTCAGCAGGTCGAGCCAGCGATCGGCCCGGCCGTCATCGCGGCGCAGCTCCGACCGGGTGGGCAGATCGACAACCGCCGACTCTGCCGGGCGCTCGAGCTGGCCGAGCGACGGGCCGGCGTGCAGATGGTGTACGGCGCGGCGGTGAGCGAGATCCTCGAAGAGGGCGGCCGCGTGGTCGGGGCACGCACCCTGGCCGGTGACTTTCACGCGCCAGTCCTTGTCAACGCCGCTGGTAGCTGGTCAGGCCAGCTCCGAGGATCAAGACCGGCTGGAGCGGTCGCGCCACAACGGGGAGAGATCCTGGCGCTCGACCAGGCGGCGGTCGGGTTGCGGCGAGTGATCACCAAGCCAGGCGACCCCTACCTTGTCCCGCGGGTCGACGGTCGATTGATCGTCGGGGCGACTCGTCGCTACGTCGGCTATGACGCCAGTTTCACGGCTGGGGGGCTGGCCTGGCTCCTGAATGAGGCGATCGCGATTGTCCCCGCGCTGGCCGAGGCTCCGGTCCACGAGCTGTGGACTGGCTTTCGGCCGAACTCGGCCGACGGCCTGCCGCTGATCGGGGCCGGAGCGCTGGACGGGCTGTACTTGGCGACCGGGCACGGGCCGAGCGGGATCGCGCCCGCGCCGGCCACGGCCTGCCTACTGGCCGCGCTGGTAGTCGGCGAGACCCCGCCGATCCCGTCGGCCGCGTTCGACCCACTGCGCTTTGCGAAGCGACAGGTAGCTCTGGACCCGAGGGGCTGGGGCGTGCGTGGCGGCCCTCGGGTGTAGGCTGATGATGCGCCCCGTCTGGTTACGGCGTTGAGCATCGAGCACCTGCCCTCCGCCTCGGAGCCGCCGCGCGTCGTCGCCCTGGCGGGTGGTGTCGGCGCGGCACGCTTTCTCGAGGGGCTCGTTCAAGTCGTCGAGCCCGCTCGGGTGACGGCGGTGGTCAACACCGGCGACGACGCCGAGTTTTATGGGCTCTTCGTCTCGCCCGACGTGGACATCGTGCTGTACACGATGGCCGGTCTGGTCGATCCGGACCAGGGATGGGGGGTTCGAGGGGATTCGTTCTACGCGCTGGAGATGTTGGGGCGCTATGGCCAGGAGACCTGGTTTCGACTGGGGGATCGCGACCTGGCCACCCACATCTACCGCACGCATCTCTCGCGGCAGGGGGCTACGCCGAGCGAAGTGGCCGAAACGCTGCGCCGCCATCTCGGCGTCGAGGTTTCCATCCTGCCGATGAGCGACCAACCGGTGCGCACGCAGGTGCGTACGCACGACGGCTGGCTGGCCTTCCAGGACTACTTTGTCAAGCGCCGAGCGGCCGACGACGTGCTCGACATCCGCTTCGCGGGGATCGAAGCGGCTCAACCCGGGCCCGCTGTGGTCGACGCTATCGAACGGGCCGACATCGTCGTGGTGTGCCCGAGCAATCCTCTGGTCAGCATCGGGACGATCCTGGCTGTGCCCGGCATCCGCCAGGCGCTCTGCCAGAGGACGTTGCCGGTCGTCGCGGTTAGTCCGATCGTCGGTGGGGCAACAATCAAAGGCCCGGCCGATCGGATGATGCGCGGGTTGGGAATGGAGGTCTCGGCCGTCGGGATCGCCGAAGCGTATCGAGACTTCCTCGACGTCCTGGTACTGGACGAGCAGGATCGCGGGCTGCGGGGGCGGGTCCAAGAGCTGGGCGTTCGAGTGGTCGTCGCGGACACGATCATGCGCGACGCGGCGACCAAGGCCCAGCTCGCCGGAGTGACCCTCCACACCGCGGGGCTCCGATGAGCGGCCCGTCGATGCCGGCGGGGCACGGGGCGACCTGGGCTCTGGTCCCGTTCAAGGGGCGATCCCGCGGGAAGCAGCGGCTCGCCCCGGTGCTGGATGGGCACCAGCGCGGGGTGTTGGCCGCGGCGATGCTGACTGACGTCCTCGTCGCGCTGTCTGCCTCTGGGGCGTTCGAGCGGATCCTGGTCGTTCGCGGCGAGGGCGAGCCGCATCCTGACGGATTCGAGCGGGTGACGTGGCTGGTCCAACCGGCACCGGCGCCGTCCACAGCGCCGGTCGGAGGTTTGAACCGTGCCCTCGGCTGGGCGCAGAGGCTCGCCGCCCAGGAGGCGGTTCGTCGCCTGGTCATCGTGCTGGCGGACGTGCCGTTGATCCAGATCGACGACCTGGTCGCCCTCCTCGACGCGGCCCCGGCCGGAGACGGCCCGTTCGCCGTCCTCGCGCCGGACGGGGCCTCGACAGGTACGAATGCACTGCTCCTCAGTCCGCCGGACGTGCTCGAGCCGCGGTTCGGCGCCGATAGCTTTCGCGCACACGTCGCCCGCCTCGGGGAGCGCCGAGTGCCCTACGCGATAGTTCGACGCTCGAACCTGGGGTTGGACCTCGATACGCCCGACGACCTCGAGCGGTTTCTCGACGTCGCGCCTCCCAACTGTACCCGCGCCGCGCTGGAGTCGTTCGGCATGTCCGAACGGGGGCGGAGCCGATCGCTCGTCTAGGCTGGGCTCGACGTCGCGGTTGCTCTCGCCTCGAGCGGTGGGTAGGGGATATCAGGCCCACAGGGTCACGATTTGCTCGATCCCCGGACGCTCTCGTTCGGGGGGCGGCCTGGCGCCGTAGCCGATCGTTAGGAGGGCGTGTGGGATCAGCTCTGCCCCGAGGTCGAGCGCGTCGCGGACCACTTCTGGACAAAAGACTGGGGCGCACATCCAGCAACTGGCGAGTCCACGGGCATGGGCGGCGAGCATGAGATTCTGGAGGGCGG
>JACCZL010000454.1 GCA_013695975.1 Chloroflexota bacterium | reverse complement strand
CGCGGTCCCCGCGCGCATACTCGTAGAAGTAGTGGACGGTGTCGCCGCGCAGGACGACGTCGACGTACCGCACCGAGCCGCTGGCGTGCGACGAACGCACCCACGGCGCGTGGCCGGGCGTCAGCCGACGCCAGGTGACGAGGTCACTGGAGACGGCCAGCATGGTCTGCTCGTCGTAGCTCTCGGCGCGGGTCACGCCGGCGTCGAAGAGCATCGTCCAAGTCGGGGCGAGGTAGACGAACGCGGCCGGGCGGACGTTGACCCCGCCCCAGCCCTGGGGACCCGGCTCGGCGATGACCTGCGCGGCCGGGAAGTCGATCCCGTCCGGCGAGCGGTGGAGGGCGATCATGCCGCGCCCGCGCGAGTAAACAACGTTGTGCTCGTCCGGGCCGAGGTGCTGGTCGCGCCAGGCGACCGAGGTGAACGCCAGGTACTCGCCGCCGACGACCAGCACGACGGGGTCCTTGACATGCGTGAAGCCGTACATGCTGGCGTCCATGACGATGCGGCGGTCGCGGGGCTCGAGTGCACCGACGCTCGGTGCTTGGAGCAGGTCGACTCGCCAGGTCGCCGGGACGCGGTCGTAGGATTGGGCAGTCTCGGACGCGACGTACAGGCGCCACTCACCGCTGAACGGGTCGCGGATCAGGGCGGACCGCTCGATCGAGTTCGCCCCGAACTGCTCGCGTGTAGCCTCCCAGACGACGTCCCACTCATCGGCCGGGGCGCCCGGGTCGGTGCTGGCGACGATTCGGCAAAGCCCGCCGCGACGGTCGCCGAGGGGCCAGCGGGCGCGGTAGTAGCAGTAGAAGCGACCAGACTCGGAATCGTAGATGGCGCTGGGGGCGCCGGCCCAGAATCCATAGCCCGAGCCCGGCGGCTCCACGACGACGTTCCCGGCGTCCGGATCGAAGCAGGGCAGCATGCCCCAGCACTTCTGCGCCGCGTCAAAGCGTAACGCGGCACCCCCCGTCGCGCTGGCATCCGTTGGCGACACTGGCGTCCTCCAACGACCATTGTGGTAACGATAACGCACGGTACACGCTCTCCGGCGTCCTGTCAATGGGGTCAGACCCCACTGAAACCGCGACGCTCAGGTCGGACCGGCCCGCCACGATCCCCACGGCGGGAGGTGCGTCCATGACTGTTGCGCCAGGCCCCTGGAGGAGGATGACAGCTCGGAAGGGTACTCCTCTACCCGCGGGCGGTTTATCACCTGGCGATGTGCATCGGCATGATCACCTGCAGGTGCTCGCACCGCGGCACGGTGCCGGCGCAAACGGCTATCGACATCCGGTGATCTCCCGCAGGAGCGCGAAGAATGCGCGCTTGGTCGGGGTGTTGATCCCCCAGTTGACCGGTACGTTCTGGTAGCCTTCCACGTAGTCGCCGCGGGCGCCGGCGCCACCCGAGCCCGGGCCGGCGTCAAAGAAGCCCCAGGAAGCGTAGCGGCTGATCGCCGCCAGCATGTTGTTCCAGGGCCGGTCGAAGTCGAAGTGGTCGTCCTCGTTCACGACGATGGGAATTCGGCGCGTGCCCAGCCGACGGCGCGTTTGCTCGATCAGCCACGCCATGACGGCCGGATCGGTCACGCCATTGGCGTGGACGAGCGCCAGGTCAGCGACCGCGAGGACGCGCTCGCTCGGAATCGAGCCCCCACGGTAGCTGGTACTCACCAGCAGTCGACGGCCGCCGGCGCCGCTGATACCCCGAACCCGCTCGATCAGCTCGTGAACGCGGTGCGGCTGAAGGATCTCGTGCTCATACCTCGGCACATCGCATTCATTGTCAATCTCGATGATGACGTTCGCGCAGTCCTGGTCGAGCAACCATTCAACCGTCGAATCAACCGCCCGAGTCACCGCCCGCTCGTCACTCAAGCGCTCGTCCTGGCCGAAGTAAAACAGCCCGAGGATGACGACCATGCCGAGCCGATCGGCCGTGTCCAGGACCCTCTCCAGCCGAACCAGGTAATCGTGTCGCAGGGTCCCGACTGGCGTGAACCCAGAGTTCTGCCATGGCTGTCGCTTGGAGTAGCCTTCGGGGGAGCCACCTTGGAGATTCACCGTCACGGCGAGCAGTCCGTGCTCGCGCCAGACCGGCAACTGCTCGCAGAGCTCGCGCACGTTCCGCTCTGGCTCCCACCGCCCGGTGTCGGGGTACGACCAGCGGTCGCGCGTCTCCGGGTTGAGGGCGTCGAAGATCGCGTTCACCGCCCGGACGTTGAGCAGCAGCCCCTCGATCGGCCAATCCCGATATGTCCGCCCAGGATAGGTCGGGGCATCGTTGAGGAGGAATCGCTCGCCCTCGATGGCGAGACGCGTCTGGCCGGCCACCGGCTGCCTCCCTCGGGTTGCCTTTCCCAAGGATACTCCGGGAACCGGCTCGGCGGCTTTCGCCGACGTTCCGCGGCAACGATCGGGTAGGGGCGAAGCAATTGCGCCGAAGTACTCGGATGGCCAGTCTGCATGTGCGAATGCTTCGCCCCTACGCCCCGCGCGTGGATGCGGGGACACCGAGGTGGGACTCTGCGGGCGAGCCACCTGGCCGCGTGCGCTAAGATGCTAGCAGCGCACCAGTTCGAGCGCATCGAGCGTCGGCAGGGCGACGCTACGCCCGGAAGGAGCTCATCATGGCGATGCCGCCGCGCATCGAACCGGCGCCTGACCAGGAATCGGTCTGGGACTATCCGCGACCACCGCGGATCGAGGACAGCGACCACCACGTCCAGGTGATCTTCGACGGCGTCCTGATCGCCGACACCCGCCGCGCCAAGCGAGTGCTCGAGACCAGCTCGCCGCCGGTCTATTACATTCCGACGGATGACGTAAAGATGGAGTACCTCCAACCGACCGCGCGGACGACGATCTGCGAATGGAAGGGCCAGGCCCGCTATTACACCCTTCGGCATGGGCACCGTTCGGCCGAGAACGCCGTCTGGTCGTACCCGCGACCGACGCCGAGCTTTGGACCGGTCAAGGACTACCTGGCCTTTTACCCCAGTCGCGTGGACGCCTGCCTGGTCGATGGCGAGGCAGTACGGCCGCAGCCGGGCGACTTCTACGGGGGCTGGATCACCGCCAACATCGTTGGGCCGTTCAAGGGCGACCCGGGCACCGAGGGCTGGTAGGCGGGATCGAGCATGGCGCATGTCAAGGTGCTGGCCCTGATCATGGCCGGCGGCAAGGGGAGCCGGCTCGAGGTCCTGACCGAGATCAGGGCGAAGCCGGTCATGCCATACGCCGGCGTCTATCGCCTGATCGACTTTCCGCTCAGCAACTGCATGCACAGCGGGATCTCGGACGTGTGGGTCATCGAACAGTACCAGCCCCAGGGGTTGAATACCCACCTGGCTGGCGGTCGGCCCTGGGACCTTGACCGGACCTACGGCGGGCTGCGTCTGCTCCAGCCACACCAGGGCCCGGAAGACGGTGGCTGGTCGCAAGGGAACGCCGACGCCATCTACCGCGACAGGGTGGCGATTCGCGAGTTCGAGCCGGACGTGGTCCTGGTCCTGAGCGCCGACCACATCTACAAACTCGACTATCGCCTCGTCGTCGATCAGCATCTCGCGCGTGAAGCGAGTGTCACGGCGGTCACGACCCGAGTCCCGCGCGAGCAGGCGAGCCGCTTCGGGAACGTCCGCGTCGACGACGATGGCCGCATCACCGACTTCGAGTACAAGCCCGAGTCACCGCGGAGCGACCTGGCGACCACGGAAGTCTTCGTCTATAGCGCCGATAGCCTACTTGACACGCTCGAGGCGCTCTGCGC
>JACCZL010000445.1 GCA_013695975.1 Chloroflexota bacterium | reverse complement strand
CGAGGACGCTGCCGGCGAAGCCAGCGCCCACGATGAGATAATCGAAGGTCGTCATCAAGCGCTCTCGGCGGGCGTTCGCTCGACCGCGGACACACCATCGCGCGACTTCGAGTCCGTCGGCGTCAACACGCCGTTCGTGCTGGCGTTTCCTGTCGCGGCACCCGCATGGTTCCCTGTCTCTCCTTCGGCAACGGCGTCGACGAGCGCCCGCATCTCCGTCCAGGTTCGGTCCCACGACATCTCGGCCAGAAAGCCGTCAACGGCGCGCAGCCGCTCGGCGGTGTCTTCCCGCATAGCCGCCTCGGCCGCCGCGACGAAGTCGGCCGGCGTGTCGGCGATCCGGACGAGACCGTGTTGCCCATACGGATGGACGACGTCGCGAATCGACGTCGACACGACTGGTTTGCCGGCCGCGAGGTACTCCGGTGTCTTGGTCGGGCTGATAAAACGGGTCGAGTCGTTCCGCGCGAATGGCAGCAGCGCCACGTCCCACCCCGCCAGGTAGGCAGGCAGCTCCTGGTAGGTCTTCAGGCCCAGGTAATGGATGTTCTCGCGCCGCGGCAAGTCGGCCGGATCGATCTTGACGACCGGGCCAACGATCACCCACTGCCAGCTCGGTCGAGCCTCGGCAGCCCCAGCCAGCAGCTCGAGATCCATCCGTTCGTCGACGACCCCGAGGTACCCGAGCCGGGGTCGAGCGAGCTCGGCCTGATCGGGCGGCTCCGCCAGTCTTTCGCGGGCGCGGGAGAAGTGGGCTGTGTCCACGCTGCTCGGGAAGAGATGGACGCTCGGATGCTGTCGACGCTTGGCGTCGTAGAGGCTCTGACCACCCGTGAAGACGAGGTCCGCGCGCTGAAAGAGCTCTGCCTCGTGGTCACGGAGAGCTGGCGGGGCCATCGCGAAGAGGGCCAGCTCGTCCATACAGTCGTACACCGTGACACTCGGCTCCAGATGACGAGTGAAGCCGAGCGCCATCGGCGTGTAGTACCAGAGGACGAACTCGCGGACATCGCGATCGGCGAACAGCTCGTCGATCAGCCGCGCCTGGACGGCGTCCGCCGCCTGACCCACGCTGTCCGGCAAGTGCGGCACGACAACCCGAACCCCGCTGGGCCGCGTACTGATCTCGAGGCGAGCGGCACCCTCGGTCGAAACTGGCTCCTCGACGAAGAACACTCGGTGTTCCCGAGCCCAGCGGCTCAGGAGGTGTTGGGGTCGCTGGTAGACAAAGTCCCAGCGCAGGTGCGAAAGGCAAACGAAATCCAATGCGCGGGCCATGCGGGCTCCCTCAGTAGGTCGGTCGGCGCGAGCGTGAGGCACTCGAAGCGCCCCGGGTGGTTGAGCAACCGGGGCCGATCGCCCTTCTCGGCCCTGAGGGGCAAGTTTCATGCCACCTCTCCCTGCGCTCCGCGGCGACTCGCTGCTGTGCTACACGCGAGGAGGCGGCCCACCGTTTGCCTCCTCCAGTGCCACGAACTTCGTGTCGCGGTCCGCTTCTGACAAAGACGCCGAGTGTGACCTGTGTTAGCATATCCATACGGCATGCAAGCGGTGTCGCGGTCCGACGCGGATCGAGGCCGAAGGTGTGCGAGCCTCGATGGGGAGGCAAGCCTATGACAGATCATAGCGAGACGTTGACGCCACGACAAGTCGGCGGTGGGGACCTCCGAGCCGAACGCCCACTGTCCATCGCGTTTGTCTCGACCTGTCCGCCGCGTGAATGTGGGATTGCCACGTTCACGAGCGACCTGGCGCGGGCGGTCAAGGCCGCCGATCCGACTGTTCGGCTTTCCTGGGCCGCCATCAACGAGGCAGGCTCGATCCACCCCTACGGCCCAGAAGTCCGCTGGCGGATCCGTCAGCGCCAACCCGCCAGCTACCGCGCGGCCGCGGAGCAGATCAACGCGTCGCGGGTCGACGTAGTCAGCCTGCAGCACGAGTTCGGGCTCTATGGAGTCTGGAGCGATACGTTCGACGACCATCTCCAGCCGTTTCTCGACACGCTTCGCAAGCCGCTCGTGACCACGTTGCACTCGGTCGTTCCCGATCCCTCTGAGTCGGTGCGCGAGGCCGTGCGCCGGATCGGCGAGCGCAGCCAGGCCATCGTCGCGATGGCCGAGACCGCCTGCGACCTGCTGCGGGACGTCTACGGCCTGGACCCCGACCGAGTCAGGGTCATCCCGCACGGTGTGCCGCCGGTCGAGCCGCGGGGCCGCACCCGGATGAAGCGCAGGTTTCGCCTCGAAGGGCGCCAGATCATCTCGACGTTCGGCCTGGTCGATCCGCGCAAGGGGCTCGAGTACATGATCCGCGCGATGGACTCGGTCGTCGGGCGCCATCCGAATGCCCTCTACCTGATCGTCGGCAAGACCCATCCGGAGCTGGTGCGGCGGGCGGGCGAAGCCTATCGCCAGGAGCTGTACGAGCTCGTCGAGGCGCGCGACCTTGACCGCCACGTGGCCTTCGTCGACGCATACCTCACCCAGCGCCAGATCATCGATTATCTGCTCGCCAGCGACGTCTACGTCACCCCCTACCTCGATCCGAACCAGATCACCAGTGGCACCCTCGCGTATGCGCTCGGCGCGGGCAAGGCCGTCATCTCGACGCCGTACCTGCACGCCAAAGAGGCCCTGGCTAACGGTCGCGGAATCCTGGTCGACTTCCGCAGCGAGGAACAGCTCGCCGCGGCCGTAGTGGCGATCCTCGATGATGCCGACTTCAAGCGCCAGCTCGAGCAGAACGCCTACGCCTATGGACACGAGATGGCCTGGCCCACCGTCGGACGGCGGATGCTGGAGTTGTTCCGCTCGGTGGCCGAGCCGAAGTCCAACGGTCGGCGCTTGGACGGACCGGCGCTGAGCCGCCGTGCCGCGCCCCGGCTCGCCGCGCTGGTCGTGGACGGTCATTCCTCGGCGGCTGAGGCCCGCGTCGCCGCACCCTCGTCAACCACGCCACCGGACGCGGAGACCAATGGTTCCGGGGTCCCCAAGGCTCCATCCCAGACCGGAGTCAGCGGCCCCTCTTGATCCGTCAGCTTCGGACGCTGACGCGGACGGTGCCGGGCACCGGCGGTGCAGCGTTGGCGGTCTACGCCGAGCGGCACGATGGCCAGTTCACCCTGCGCCAGGCAGCCGAGCAAGGCGTTGAAGGCGTCGCCTGCGTCGACGACGCCGCCCGAGCCGCCATCCTCTACTCCGCCATCTGGCGCGAGCGTCGTCTGCCCTGGGCCCGAACCGCCGCCGAGGCGATGCTGCGATTCGTGGGCTACATGCAGGCGGACGACGGGCGCTTCGCCAATTTCATCCTGGACTGGGAGGGTCGCAAGAATCTCCGCGGCAGCAGCTCCTTCCTGGGCGGCTGGCCCTGGACCGCGCGGGCGATGCACGCCCTGGCCGTCGGCGCCGAAGCACTCGAGGACGCCGAGTGCGCCGAGCGCTTCCGGCGGGGGCTGGTCTGGCTCGATCGTCCGTGTCCCTACTTCGACGTCCGTGCGGTGTGCGTGCTGGCCGCGCTCGAGTATTGGAACAGCACGCACGACGCTTCAATGGGCGAGCGAGCGCTGAGCTGGGCCGAGGAGATCGCGGACGCCCGCCTCGGCGACGTCCTGCCCGACGCGGCTGGCGATCCGAACGTCCATCTGTGGGGCCACCTTCAAGAGGTTGCGCTCGCCCGAGTCGGACTGGCGTTCGCTCGGGTGGACCTGGTCGAGGCAGCGCGGGCCAGCGCCGACGTCGTCTTCGTGCCGTCGGTCGAGCGGTCGTTCACCGCCCCTCGCACGCTGCCCTTCGAGGTGAGTTGCGCCGTCCTCGGCCTGGCGGCGGTCGCTTCGGCGACCGGCGAGTCTCGCTACGCGACGTACGCCGCGCTGGCCCGCGACTGGTTCCATGGCCGCAACCCCGCCGGCCGGCCGGTCTACGATCGGATGCGTGGCCTGGTCTACGATGGGATCGACGGCAGCCTCGTCAACGCGAACTCCGGCGCCGAGTCGAACGTCGAAGGCGCCCTCGCGCTGTTCGATTCTTTGTCCTGGGAAAGCTACTCCGAGCCAACTGTGACACCTCTGGTGCGTAAAAAGCGTTCCTGATGGTAGAAACGCTGGTACTATCCTGCGGGGGCCGCCGTGACTGGGCCGGCGGGCGCCTCGACAATGTGGAGGTCGCACTCAATGGCGAGTTCTGACCCAAGTACGCAGCGC
>JACCZL010000422.1 GCA_013695975.1 Chloroflexota bacterium | reverse complement strand
GCCGCCGGCTTGGCGGCCGGCTGCACCGGAACGACCTGATTGGGCGCGGGCTGGCCGGGCGCCGGTCGCGCTGGAGCACCGCCGGGTTGTGGGCTGGGTGCGGCCGCGGGACCGATCTGCACGCGCTGACTGTTCGGGGCCCGCTCGAACGGGAACAGATCCTTGTAACACGGCGGCTGATTCGGGCGCATCTGGGTGTCGCCGCACACTTCGATCTCGACGAGCCCCTGTGGGCGGACAAACTCCTCGGGCGGCAGGCTCAAATGGTTGATCGCCGCGTCGGTCGCTTCGCGCCAGACCTTGCCGGCGCTCATCGAGCTGAGCACTTCTTTCATCGGATGATTGTCGGTGTTGCCAACCCAGACGCCGACGGTCAGGTTGGGCATGTAGCCGATCGTCCAGGTGTCGCGGTAGTTATCGGTGGTGCCCGTCTTGACGGCAACGGGCCGTGGCATGTTGAGCAAGCTGTTGGGTCCGAACGTGGCCAGGCGGGCGTTGTTGTCCGAGAGGACGTTGGTCAGCATGTAGGCGTAGCGCGGGTCGACGATTTGCTCGCCCTGGGGGACTTTGTAGTCCTCGATGATGTTGCCGTCGGCGTCGACGATCTTGGTGACCGCCACTTGTGGGATCTTGAGACCGTTGTTGGCGAGGACGGTGTAGGCGGCCGTGATGTCCAGCGGCCGCACTTCGGCGCCACCCAGCGACATCGAGGGTCCGAGACGGTTCCGCTCGGTCCAGGTCGTGATGCCCATGCGCTTGGCGAGATCGGCGACCGCGTCGATCCCGGCGTACTGGAGCACCTTGACGGCAGGGATGTTCAGCGAGTTTCCGAGCGCGCTACGGAGCGTGACGGTACCTCGAAACCGACGGTCAAAGTTCTCCGGTGTCCAGATTCGCCCGAGGTCGTCTGGGATCGAGATCTTTTCGTCGACGACCGTCGTCGCCGGGGTGTAGCCCTTGGCGAATGCGCTCAGGTAGACGAGCGGCTTGATCGTCGAGCCGGGCTGACGCTGAGAGCTGGCGACGTTGACCTGGCCCTCGATCTCGACGTTCCAGTAGTCCATGCTGCCGACCACCGCCAGGAGCTCACCGGTCTTGGGGTTCATGACCGTAATCGACGTGTTGTTGGCGTCGCGCTGGGCCAGGACCTCGGAGTTGCTCCTGGCGACCTCCTCCATCCGGTTCTGCAGGTCGAGATCGAGGCTGGTGTAGATCTTCAACCCACCCTGGTAGAGGAGCTTGGAGCCGTACTTTGCCTCGACCAGGTCACGGACGTACATCACCCAGTGCGGCGCGAGGAAGACGCGCTTCCGCGGCTGATAGCGCAGCTCGGCTTGTCTGGCCTCGCGCGCCTCCTGCTCGGATACGAAGCCATGCCGGACCATCTGGTCCAGGACGTAGGTCTGGCGGGCCTTGGCACCGGCCGGATTGCGGAGTGGGTCGTACAGGGAAGGCGAGGCCGGCAGGCCGGCGATCACGGCGGCCTCGGCGAGGCTGAGGTCGCGGGCGTTCTTGGCGAAGTAGGTCTGGGACGCGGCCTCGACGCCGTACGACAGATTCCCGTAGTAGATCTCGTTGAGGTAGAGCGCCAGGATCTGGCTCTTTGAGAGCTTCTGCGTTACCTGATAGGCAAGCAGCGCTTCCTTGATCTTCCGCCCAACGCTTCGATCGTACCGCTCCTCGGGCTTGAGCAGGACGTTTCGTACGAGCTGCTGGGTCACGGTGCTGGCGCCCGAAATGACGTCCTGCTCGGCCATGTTCTGGAAGACCGCTCGTGCGATTCCTCGAAGGTCGACTCCGGGGTTGGAGTAGAAGTTGGCGTCTTCGGCCGCGAGCTGGGCGTCAATCAAGTATTGCGACACCTCGGAGAGGGGGACGACGGTTCGCTTGCCGCCCTCCTGGTCGTAGAACTCCCAGAGCAGGGTGCCCTTACGATCGAAGATCTGGGCGGTCTTGAACGTCTCGCCGCTGGAGATCTGGTTGATGGACGGAAGATCTCGGTTGATGCTGGCGTATGCCGACATCGCGCCGTGGATGGCCCCGAGCAGGATCAGCAGCGCGAAGGTGAGCGATCCGATGCTGACGAGCGCACCGAAGACGAGCAGACCCTTGTAGCCGCGGCGCTTGAGGCGACGCTGACGGCGTGACCGGAGCTGCGCTCGCGCGTGGAGCCCTGGCACTCCTCGGGAGCGAGCCGGCTTGCTGAACAGCCCGTCCTCGCGCCGCGGCTCGGCATTGCCGTTCCCGTTCGTGCCAAATACCATCGCCTGGACATTGTGCCACACGAGCCACTGTCCCCTCTTCCTCCCGAGGGCTCGTGCGCGCTCCGAGACCTTGCATAGAGGCTGGTAGCCCTCACCCCGACCCCGTCCCAGGGGGAGAGGGAGGTTGGGGAGCGACGTCGACGGTCTGCTCGTCGACGTAGGTGACCAGGCCGGGCGGGCCCTTCCGGAGTTTGCGGACGTGCTTGCGGAGCGTCCAGTCGACTGCCACGCGTCCGCTGTCGCGTCCGCGACTGAAGTGGGCCGCCAACTGGGCCGCCTCGATCAGCGCCGGGCGCGACAGTGGACGCCCGGCGGTGCGAACGACGACGTGCGCGCCGGGCAACTGGCGGGCGTGTAGCCAGACGTCCTCCTGGCTGGCGAGGTCGAAGGTGACGCGCTCGTTGCTCTGCGCGCTGGTGCCGACCAGGGCGGTGAATCCGTCGGCGAGCGGCAGACTGAGCGGCCTGGCGCTCGGCACGGGACCGCGTCGACGTCGTTCGGGCGCTCGATCCGCGAGGACGCGGGTAGAGGTCAGCTCAGCTCGCAAGCCTCGGACTCGATCGGGGTTGTCGGCAAACTCAGTCAGCGTGCGCATCTCGTCGAGGTAGGCAAGCTCGCGGTCGGCCTGACCGACGAGCTGTGGGACGTTCCGGGACGCGTCGCGGGCCTTGCGGTACTCGCGAAAGTAACGCTGGGCGTTCTCGATCGGGTTCATCGTCGGGTCGAGCCGGATCGGCCGACCGTCCACGTCCAGGAGCTCCTGTCCCGGCTCGATAGCGTGGGCGAAGCCGAGGATCGTCTCGCCGGCGTGGCGCAGCTCATCGGGGTCGCCGGCTGCTTCGCGGGCGCGGATCAGCGCCGCGCGGCGGCGCTCGACGGAGGATCGCCGAGCGTCAATGCCCTGGAGGAGTGGCGCGATCAGATGAGGTGTCACGCCGCTCATCGGGGTTGAGGGGCGGGGGACATGGGCGAGCTCGATCGCGGCGCTGATGTGGTCAACGTCCATGACCGCGCATTCACCTTTGAGATGCCGGAGGCGGTAGGCGGCGAACGCCACGACTCCCTCTCCCCATCGCGCGACCGACGGTGACCATAGAGCCTGCCCGCGTGCCGGCGCCAGGAGCTCGGCGACCGCGGCGCGCACGCCTGGCCAGTCGGCCGTCGCCGCCGACGCGCCTGGTTGCCCTACCGCGCGAAAGCTGGCCTCGCGCGCGAGGAGCGGCGAGAAGCCGCGAAGTCGCTCCCCCAGCAGCTCGGCCAGGGTCTTTTCTGGCTGCCCGGGTGGCAGCTCCCGCAGGCGGTCCCAGGTGTCGTCAGACCAGGGGTCCAGACGGTCCTGGGGCGGTGGCGGGTCGTAGCGAAGGTGTGGGAGGATTGGTCGAACTGGATTTTTCTGGCGGCTCGCGCGCCGAAGGGCGTCGACGATGGCACCGTCGTCTGAAACGAGGATCGCGTTGCTTCGCCTGCCCATCACTTCTATAATCAGGCGCACGCGGACGGGGCTGGCGGGCACCCGGTGCTCCGAGTCAGGGGAATCGCGCGGCGTGGCAAAATGGAGCTCGAGCAGGCGCTCCAGGGGTGGCTGGACCACGGCCTCGACTCGCCCGCCGCGCACGTACTTCCGGAGCAGCAACAGGAGTGGTGTCACCGTCTCCGAGGTTCGGCTGGGGCGCGAATCGGTGAGGCACACCCGAGCTGCGTGTGGATCACACGAGATGAGGAGCTGCCTGCGCCCGCCACGGCCGTACAGCTCCAGGACAAGGGTCTGCGGGTCGACGAGCACGATCTTCTGGACGCGCGCGCCCAGGATGGTGGCGCGCAGCTCATCGGTCACTGCGTGGAGGGTCAGGGCATCGAAGCTCAGGGTCGGCTTCATGGTCAAGCACTGGAGCCGCGCAACGGCTGGCGAGCCGGTTCGTCCGGACAGTTGGAAGATCGCGTGATCTCGAAGGCGGCGCGATGATGGGCGAGCCGTCGAGTATAGCGGACGATCCCAGCGCAGTGGCCCCGTCCGGGTTTCGACCGTGAGTCCCGGGGGGATCGCGGCCGTCGGAGGGCCGGCCACCGGGCTGGTGTTTATTCTCTCGGGTCCTAGTGGCGTCGGCAAGGACACGATCACCAAGTTTCTTCGGACCGAGGGCTTCCCGCTGGGCTACTGCGTGACCGCGACCACGCGACCGCCACGCCCGGGCGAAATCGAGGGGCTCCACTATCATTTCCTCGGCGACAAGGAGTTTGCGGCACTGCTGGCCGCTGGCGGCCTGCTCGAGCACGCGGAGGTCCATGGGCGGAACTATGGAATTCCGGTCGAGAACCTGCGCACGGCCCTCCGGGCCGGCCAGGACGTGATGGTGACACCGGACGTCCAGGGGGCGGCAACGCTGCGCGGGAAGCTGGAGAACGCGATCACGATCTTTCTCGCCCCGCCGTCGCTCGAGGAGCTGGCGCCTCGCCTGGCGTACCGCAATTCCGAGACGCTCGACGAGCGGGCGCTCCGCCTGGAGACCGCCGCTCGCGAGATGGAGCGTCAGCACGAGTACGACTACGTCGTCGTCAACGAACGGGGCCGAGTGGACGAGAGCGTGGCCAAGATCAAGGCGATTATCATCGCCGAGCGTTGCCGCGTGCATCCGCATGTGGTCACGCTGTGAGTAGGGGCGGTTGGGGAGCCGCCCCTACCGGCTGATCGCCGATCGCCCGAATGCGTCACGCCGAGGTCGCGCTCGACCTGGGGAGATCGCGGAGCGGGGGTAGCTTCACCTACCAGGTCCCCGACCACTTGCCGGTCCGACCGGGTGATCTGGTTCTGGTTCCGCTCTCGAAGCGAGTGCTGCCCGGGGTCGTCGTCAGCGTGGCCGGCTCGACGCCCGATTTTCCGACCCGTCTGGTCGAAGAGCGGCTTGCCGATGACCCGTTCCTCGGGCCGTTGCAGCTCACGCTAGCACGCTGGATCTCGGCCCACTATCGGGCGCCGCTGTTCGATTGCCTGGCGCTCTTTCTCCCACCCGGCCTGGCGGCTCGGCTGGCTCGGGCGGCGCGGGCGGGAGCATGGAAGGCGCCGGCGAGTCTGGCGCCCGCGGAGGCGAGTCGAGGGGCTGACGCGAGCTCCGGTGACACGCGAGCCCAGACTTCAGATTCGGTCTTGACGCTGCCGCAGCAGGTGGCCGCGGGCCGAATCATCGCGGCGCTCGACGCGCGACAGCACGTGGCGTTCTTGCTGCACGGCGTTACCGGCAGCGGCAAGACGCACGTCTATCTTGACGCGGTCGAGCGAACGCTGGCGCTGAACCGCCAGGCGATCGTGCTGATCAGCGAGATTGCCCTGACGCCGGAGACGCTGGGACGGTTCGAGCGTCGGTTCCCTGGACGGACGGCCTTGATTCACAGTCGACTATCCGCCGCGGAGCATCGCCGGTCCTGGGAGCGCATCCGTCGCGGGGACGCAGGGGTGGTCGTCGGATCGCGCTCCGCTCTCTTTGCGCCGGTGCGGCGCCCGGGGCTGATCATCCTGGACGAGGAGCACGAGTGGACCTACAAGCAAGAGATGAGCCCGCGCTACCACGCCCGTGAAGTCGCGCTCTGGTGGGGACAGCTCGCGAAGGCGCCGGTCGTGCTCGGGAGCGCAACGCCGGACGTGGATTCGTTCTATCGGGCCGAGCGCAACCGCTACGTGTTGCTACGGCTGCCGAGCCGCTACCCACGTCGCGAAGTGGATCCTTCGGCTAGCCCTGACCCGCGCGGAGACGGGGCCGTTTCCCCTCCCCACAGATCGGCGCCAGGGGAGGCGCTTCCGGGCGCCCGCCCGCTGCCGGCGGTGACCGTGGTCGACATGCGGCGCGAGCTGCGGGCGGGCAACGCTGGCATCTTCAGTCGTGAGCTGGCTGACGCGCTCGCCGAGGTTCTCGATCGCGGCGAGCAGGCGTTGCTGTTCCTGAATCGACGTGGCTCGGCGACCTGTGTGAGCTGCCGCGACTGCGGCCACGTCATGGCATGCCGGCGCTGCGACATCCCGCTGGTGTTCCATCGGACCGACGACTCGCTTGTCTGCCACCGCTGCAATCGGCGGCAGCCGTCTCCTGAGCGGTGCCCGAGCTGCGGAGGCCCGCGGATCCGCTACCTCGGCCTCGGCACTCAGCGCGTCGAGCAGGAGCTGCAGGCCACCTTTCCGAAGGCCCGCATCGGGCGCTGGGACCACGACGTCACGTCACGACGCGGCGCCCACGAACAGCTCTGGCGGGCGCTCGGCACCGGCGAGGTCGACGTGATGGTCGGGACCCAGATGATCGCCAAGGCGCTCGACTTTCCGCGCGTGACGCTCGTGGGGGTGGTGCTCGCGGATGTCGGGCTCTTCCTGCCTGATTTTCGGGCCGGCGAGCGGGCCTTTCAACTGCTCACCCAGATGGCTGGTCGCACCGGTCGCGGGCCGCGTGGCGGACGAGCGATCGTTCAGACGTATGCCCCCGACCATTACGCGATCCGGGCCGCGGCTCGGCACGATTACGAGGGGTTCTACCGCCGCGAGATCGCCTTTCGGCGCGCGCACGGCTACCCGCCAATTGGGCGCCTGGCGCGGCTGGTTTACAGCGGAAGTGGGGAGGCGCGCTGTGTGCGCGAGACGGCGCGAGTGCGAGGTCTGCTCGAAGCGGAGCTGGGGCGCCGGGGCATCGGCGATATCGACCTGCTCGGACCGGCCCCGTGCTTCTACCGCCGTGTGCGCAATCGCGAACGCTGGCAGATCGTGCTCCGCGGCGACCGATTTGCCCGCGTGCTCGACCACGTCGAGCTGCCGCCGGGTTGGACCATCGACGTCGATCCGATGAGCCTGCTGTGATCAAGGATCCCGGGACCAGGCGCGCGGGGTGCTGACACTCGTCACCGGTGGGGCTCGGAGTGGTAAGAGCGCCTTCGCCGAGCGACTCGCCGCGGCCGGGCGTGGACCGGTCATCTACCTGGCGACAGCGCGCATCGGGGACGACGAGATGGCCCATCACATCGCAGAGCATCGGGCTCGGCGGCCGGCCGAGTGGGCAACGATCGAGATGCCGATGGCGGTCGGCAGCGCGCTGACGATGTCGCCTGGCGCTGTGGGAACTGTCCTGCTGGAGGACCTCACCCTCCTCCTCGCCAACATCCTGGAGGGGCTGATCAGAACGACCGAAGCGGCGTCCGAAGTCGCCGATGCATTTGATCAGACGGTCGCGCTGGAGCTGGACAAGCTCTGGGAGGCGCAGGCGCGCGGCGGCTGGGACCTGATCGTGGTGACGAACGAAGTCGGCTGGGGCATCGTGCCGATGGAGGCGAGGACGCGGCTCTTTCGCGACACCCTCGGACGGGCCAACCAGGCCACCGCGGCTCGTGCGGACACCGTGTACCTGGTGGTGGCGGGAGTACCGCTACGGCTCAAGCCATCGGCGTGAGCGCACACTTGTAGGCGGGGTTTTCGAGGCTCTGCTACAATGAGCGCGGCGGAGGGGTGACCCGACGCGTGGGCGGAGTCGTGGACCCGTCGGCCCCGAGCGGGGCGACGGGTCCGTAGTGTGCGGAGCGCGGGGAGTTCGGTGGGTCCGGTCCTGGTCCTGAATCAGAATTACGAGCCACTCAACGTCTGCAATGCGCGTCGGGCACTGGTGCTGATCGATGGCGGCAAGGCAGAAGTGCTCGAGCATGGGTTGGGCGAGATTCGGTCGCCCGCGCGTGCCTTCCCGCGTCCGTCGGTGATCCGGCTGGTGTACATGATCAAGCGTCCGCGGCCACGGGTGCGGCTGACACGCCGCGAGATCTTCATCCGCGACCACTACACCTGCCAGTATTGCGGTTTGAAGACGAGAGATCTGACACTCGACCACGTGATCCCTCGCCATCGCGGCGGTCGACACACCTGGGACAATCTGGTCAGCGCCTGTCGGGCTTGTAATCATCGCAAGGGCGGCAAGGCGGTCGAAGAGGCCCGAATGGCGCTGCGGCGCCCGCCCTTCGAGCCGAAAGCGAACAGCCTCTATCTGTTCGGCCAGTACCTCGACGTTCACGACGGGTGGCAGAAGTTTATCCCTGAGTGGGAGCGCGAGAAGGTCGGCTGATCCGCGCCACTGGCCGTGGCCCACAACGTGCTCAGGCTGCTCTCGCGCGAGGCTCGGGGTGGTCTCGCAACAGGGGGTGGCCATGAGCAGGCGCGTCGACGGGGGTGATCTCGGGCGGACCCGGGACCCCGGAAATCCGCGACGGATGGGGCTGATCCTGGCCGCGGCGGTGGGGCTCGCCGTGCTGGGGGGGATCGCGTTCTTCGTCGCGGCCTCCAGCCGCGATCAAGCCCCGGCGGTTTCGACTGCACCGACGCCGACCGCCACGCCGCCCGCGGCCGTGGTCGTCGTCACCGCGACGCCGACCGCGGTGGTGGCGCAGGTCGTGACCGCGGCGCCCAGCGCGCCGCCGCCTACCGAAGTGCCGCCG
>JACCZL010000293.1 GCA_013695975.1 Chloroflexota bacterium | reverse complement strand
CTTGATCACCTTGGGCCCCGGATGATCACCTTGGGCAGCACCGCGGTCGACGAGGAGTCCGGGCTGTGCGAAGAGGCTCGCCAGATCATGGTACGCTGATCGTCCGTGGCCCGTCGTCGGCCGAGGGGGTGAACAGCATCGATGATTCCGCGCGCGGTGATCTTCGACCTGGGCGGCACGCTCGTGGAGTGGCCGGACTGGGAGGCGGACGTCCCGCGTCGCTGGGCCACCTCCTATGACCATCTCGTCGCCTCGCTGCCTGAACGAGGTTGGCCGCCGCGGGACGCCTACGTGGCGGCGATGCGCGAGGCGGAGCAGGCGCATTGGCGGCGGGTCGAGGAGGAGCGCTGGAGCGGGCCGCCCTCCGGGCTGCTGCAGGACGGGTTTCGTCGGCTCGGGCGCCGGGTCAGCGAAGCCGAGCTGCTAGCGGCACTCGACGGCTACGCCCGCGCGGTCGACGGCTGGGCGGTGGTCGTTGCCCACGCGGCCGAAACCCTGGGGCTGCTCCGCGAGCGTGGCTACCCGCTCGGCCTGCTCTCGAACACCTGGTGGGCGGCCGACTGGCACAACGCCGACCTCGCCGCCCACGGCCTGGCCCAGCTCTTGGACCAGGTCGTCTACACGTCGGACCTGCCCCACTCCAAGCCACACCCGTCCGTCTTCCTGGAGGTATCCGAGCGCCTCGGCGTCGCTCGGGCCGCCTGCGTGATGATCGGCGACCGGCCGATCGACGACGTCTCGGGCGCGCTCGGCGCCGGCATGCGGGGCATCTGGAAGAACACCGGCCTGATCCGCTCGCTGCCGAACACCGTCCGTCCCAGCGCGATCATCGGAGACCTGGCCGAGCTGCCACCCCTCCTCCAGGGTTGGGGCGGCGCCTGACCAAAGGGACGCTGCCGGTCAGGACGGCGGCAGGTACGAGGCGATCACGTCGGCGGCGCGGGCGTCGCCGGGCTCGGCTCGCTCACGGAGGCGCTCGACGACCCCTCGCTTGACAGTCACCGGAGCGGCGGGGCCGACCTTGAACTTGGCCTGGTAGCGGAGGACGCGGAGCTGGAGCGTCGCCAGCATCCGCAGCCGCGGACCGTAGAAGTCGCCGTCGCGGATCGGGGCGTATTCGCCGCCCGGCTCATACGCCGCGACCAGCCGACTGAGCGCCCCGGCCACGTCGGCAGGATCGGTCGAGACGCTGGCCTGGCACTCGAAGAGGACTGCCCGAAAGTGGAGCGTCGCCCGACCGCCGTCGACCGGATCGATCCAGTCGTGGGGCGAGAACGCCAGGAAGTCGGAGACCAGGAAGCTGACCCGCGGGTTGGCCTGCACCGCCGCGAAGGTTGGGTCCGCCCGCACGCAGTGCAGCTCGATCTGGTCGCCGCGCTTCACGAACGGCAGGAGGCTGACCTGGGGATGCCCGTCGGGCGGCGTCGCCACCAGCGTGCCGTGTCGCTGGCCGGCGACGAAGGTCTCGACGGCAGCCGGGTCGATCCGATACTTTGCCGAGTCGTACATACACTAGCCCCTCTACTGCGCTCATGGTTCCAGACCGGTCCTCTGGCGCGCAACGTCGGCTCGCGCTACCATCGTTGCCAGCGCACCGGCCACGGAAGGGAGCATGGGCGACGTCAGAGCGGAATGGATCGACGTCCTGGAGCGCCACCGCCCGAATCGGGAGCGGGCCGAGGGCGAGCCGTACTGGGCCCCCTCCCTCGAGACGGCGACGCCCGAGCGGCTGCGCGAGATCCAGGACGAGAAGCTCCGCGTCGCGGTCCGTTACGCGTACGGCTCCATCCCGTTCTACCGACGCAAGCTCGACCGGATCGGACTCGCGCCCGACGACATTCGCTCGGTCGACGACCTGGGTCGGATCCCGATCACGACCAAGCAGGAGATGGTCGAGGACGTCGCCGCGAATCCGCCCTGGGGCACCTACACGGCGGTCGACGACGAGGTCTGGAAGGGGCGCGGTTGGCAGCTCTTCGCCAGTTCGGGGACGACCGCCCAGGCCAGGGTGTTCCGCTACACCCGGCTCGATCGGAGCCTGTGGGCCTGGGCCGACGCGCGGGCGCTCTGGGCGATGAGCGTCCGCCCCGGCCAGGACTCGGCCCTGCTGGCGTTCGGCTATGGGCCACACGTCTGGCTGTGGGGGACCCACTATGCCCTGAACCTGATGGGCATCCCGATCGTCACGGCCGGCGGGGTCGATTCGCGGGGCCGGGCCCGCTTCGTCGACCAGTACAAGCCGACGGTCCTGGCCTGCACTCCGTCCTACGCGATGTACCTGGGCAACCTGATGCTCGACATGGGCCTCGACCCGGCCACCAGCTCGGTCCGGATCCTCTACTGCGCCGGCGAGCCCGGGGTCGGGGTGCCATCAACGCGGCGCCGCCTGGAGGAACTCTGGCGGGCCGACCTGCACGAGTGCTACGGCTGCACCGAGGCCGCGCCGACGGCCGCCGCCTACACCTGCAGCGCGGTCGTCGCCCGCAAGGACGAGCCGGTGAGCACCCACCTGATGGAGGACACCCACATCTGGGAGACGGTCGACCCCGAGACTCTCGAGCCGGTACCCACGGGGCAGCGCGGCCTCTCGGTGGTGACGAGCCTCTTCTCCGAGGCGTCGCCGCAGCTCCGCTTCCTGGTTGGCGATTTCACGACGCTCGCCGACGAACCCTGCCCCTGCGGACGGACCGGCCGGCGGGCGCGGGGCGGTTTCCTGGGGCGAGCCGACGACATGCTCAACGTCCGCGGCGTCACGCTCTTCCCGAGCGGCGTCGAGGACGCGGTCCGCCGGGTCGCCGAGATCGGCGAGGAGTTCCAGATCGTCGTCACTCGCGAGCGCGAGCTCGACGTCCTGACAGTCCAGGTCGAGCCGCGCCCGGAGGTTGCCGCCGAGCGCCACGCCGACGTCGCCCTGCGCGTCGAGACGGAGATCATCTCCCGCTGCGAGCTCCGCCCGGTCGTCGAGCTGCTCCCCTACGGCACGCTCCCGAAGACCGAGTTCAAGGCACGCCGCCTGAAAGACCTGCGCAACACACCCTGACAGATGACTACGCTGGATGAGGGAGAACATGGCTTACAGGTTCGTCTTCTTACCCCCGCAGCGGGACACGACTCGGGCGTGGGCCGCCAGCCTGGCCGAGGCGGTCCCTGAAGCAGACATTGTGGTCGCCGAGTCTGACCAGGACGCCCGGCGCGAGATCGCCGACGCCGACGCGGCCTTCGGCACGATCTCCCGTGAGCTGCTCGAGCGGGCCGAGCGGCTGCGCTGGCTTCAGGCCCCGGCGATCGCCCCGCCGGCTGGCTACTACTACCCCGAGCTGGTCGAGCATCCGGTCGTCGTCACCAACTTCCGCGAGATCTTCAACGACCACATCGCCGCCCACATCATGGCGTTCCTGCTGGCGTTCGCCCGCGGGCTCCACTACTACATCCCGCGCCAGCTTCGACGGGAGTGGGAGCCTGAAGCGCTGGACACGGGTGTCGTCCACCTGCCCGAGTCGACGGTGCTGATGCTCGGCGTCGGCGGGATCGGGGCCGAGGCGGCCCGCCTCTGCGCTGCCTTCGGCATCCGCGTGGTGGGCGTCGACGCCCGCCGCGCGGATGCGCCCGAGGGGGTCGCCGAGATCCACAAGCCCGACGCCCTCGATCGGCTGCTGCCCGAGGCCGACTTCGTGGTCATGACGATCCCGCACACCCCCCAGACCGAGGGGCTGATGGACGCCGACCGCTTCGAGCTGATGAAGTCGTCGGCGTTCCTGATCAACATCGGGCGCGGCAAGACGGTGAAGCTCGACGACCTGGACCGCGCCCTCCGGAGCGGCGAGATCGCCGGCGCGGCGCTCGACGTCTTCGAGACCGAGCCGCTGCCGCCCGACCACCCGATCTGGACGGCGCCCAACGTCTTGCTGACCCCCCACACGGCCGGCTTCGGCCCCTACCTCGACGACCGTCGCCTCGAGATCATCCTCGACAACGCCCGCCGCTTCGCCGAGGGCCGCGACCTCCGCAACGTGGTCGACAAAGCCAATTGGTTCTAGACTCGGCGGGGCCGAGCGGCGTGGTACGATGGCCCCCATGCGGACGCGCCGAGCCACGTGGGAGGGATTCGATGAGCAGCCATGGCGTGGCGGACCAGCTCCAGTACGAGCATCCCCCCCTGCCCAAGACCCCGATCACCTTCGAGGCGTTCCTGGCCTGGGCCGACGAGGACACCCACGCCGAGTGGGTCGATGGGGAGATCGTGCTGATGTCACCAGTCAGTCTAGAGCACCAGAGATTGCTCAACTTCCTCAGTCGCCTGATCACCGCCTTCGTCGAAGCGCACCAGCTCGGTGAGGTGTTCCTGGCCGGCGTGGCGATGCGCCTGCGGACGCGGCCGAGCGGGCGCGAGCCGGACTTGCTCTTCGTGTCGAACGAGCACGCCGACCGCCTCCACCCGACCTACCTGGACGGCCCGGCCGACCTGGTGATCGAGATCGTCTCACCCGACAGCGTCGAACGGGACTACGTCACGAAGCTCGCCGAGTACGAGGCGGCCGGCATCCCCGAGTACTGGATAGTCGACTCGATCCGCGAAGAGGCGCGGTTCCACCAACTGGGCCAGGACGGGCGCTACCATCTCGGCCCGATCGACGCCGACGGCTTCTACCACTCCGCCGTCTTGCGGGGCTTCCGGCCGCGGGTCGCCTGGCTCTGGGAGCGCCCCCTGCCAACAGTCGCGGTCGTCACGCCCCAGACCGTCGCCTGACCGCGGGACCGAGCCACATCGTCCGATCGGAGGGGGACCGATGACTAGCTCAACCACCGCGGCCACCACCCCCGGCGTCGCCGAGACCACCCGCCGCCTGACTGGGGCGCAGATCATCGCCGAGTCGCTGATCGCGCGGGGGGTGCCCTACGCCGTCGGCATCCCGGGCCACGGGAGCTGGAGCCTCGTCGACGCGATCCGCGACTACGCGCCCAGGCTGAAGCTGCTCCAGGTCATGCACGAGCAGTCGGCGATCCACCTGGCCGACGGCTACTACCGGGCCAGCGGTCGGCCGCTCTTCTGCTTCACCTCGATCGGCCCGGGAGCCTGCAACACCGTCGTCGGCATGGGGACGGCCTACGTCGACTCGACGGCCCTCATGCTGATGACTGGCTCGGTCCACACCCACATGCGGGGGCACGCCGCCCTCCAGGAGCTCGAGCGCCGCCACGACGCCGACTTCCCACGCGTGCTCGAGCCGCTGGTCAAGCGCTGGTGGCAGCCGAGCCGCGTCGACGAGCTGCCAGGCATCCTGGACCGGGCCTGGATCGAGATGCTCTGCGGGCGGCCCGGTCCAGTCCTGCTCGACGTGCCGATGGACGTCCAGGCCGACGCGGCCGAGGTGCGGC
>JACCZL010000345.1 GCA_013695975.1 Chloroflexota bacterium | reverse complement strand
CGACGTAGCCGCGCGCCGGGGCGAAGCTCTGGAGCGACCACGGCGTCCCCGCTCCTGACGGATCGGGTGCGCTCCATGGAGCCGCCGACCCGGCCGGCGCCGACGAGACATCGATCTGATCCGGGCGCAGCGCGAGACCGTCGCCGCGCGCCTTCAGGTAGGCTTCCTTGAGGGTCCACCAGGTAAAGAACGTCTCGTGCCGGCGGTCCGCCGAGAGCGAGCGGAGCGCCGCGACCTCCCGCGGCGCGAAGACATGCTCGGCCACCTCGAGGCCGGGGAAGTCCGGGTTGATCCACTCCGTATCGACGCCGACCTCGCAGTCGTGGGCCACCGCGTACAGCGCGAGACCTCGAGCGTGGGAGAGGTTGAAACGGAGCCCCTCCTGACCGAATCCCGCGGCCAGGAGGGGCTTGCCGTACGGTCCATGGCGGAAGCGCAGCAGGCCCGGTTCCACGCCCAGGTAGCGACCCAGGATACTTCGGAGGACACCGCGCGCGACGATGAAACGTTCTCGGTCCGCTCGGAAGCGAAAGCGCTCAGCCCTCGTGGTCTCATCCGCGGTCAGATCATGCTGCAGGCCGTGGATCGTCGACGCGGCAACGAGGAGAGGGGCGCGCCAGACGTGAACGGCGCCGGCTTCGAGGACTGGCGTCTCCGGCGGTGGAGACCACGCCGTGAGCGGGACGTCCGGCGGCACGGCGTTCAAGCGCGGGGCGGCACGCGCTGAGCGGCCGCCCCGTCGGCCGGTGCCCGATCCAAGCAGGCCCTAAGCTGGTCGGCGAGGACCCGGACGTGGGGCTCTTGGAGCATCCCCAGATGATTGCCGGAAATAGCCCGCACCTCGACCCCTCCGGCCGCGAGTGGGCCCCAACCGTTCTCGAGATCGTGCGAACAGAAGAGCGGTTGCATCCGCGCTCGGAAGAGGGTCACGCGATCGGGGTAGATGCCTGGCACGTACGCCCGGAGCCCGTGCACCATCGCCTCGGCGATCGCGCGGTGATGCTCCGTGAATGCGTCCGGCGCGCCCGCTTCGCCCACGAACCTCGCCGCCACGTCGCGGGGTGAGGCGGTACCCGAAGGATGGGTGATGCTCCTGAGCCGGCTCTTGGCCCGCCGTGCTTTGACCCGCAGGAGGTGGGACCACTGCGCGGGGCTGAGCTGCGCGGCGCCGGCCAGCCAGGAGGGGAGGTCCCGCGGGAGGTTGCGCAAGAAGGTCGAATCCCACGTCACGTGGCGGTAGCCCGACTTGGGGGCCGCGCCGTCGAAGAGGGCCACGAGCGCGACCGCCTGCCCTTGCGCTCGGAGCTGGCAGGCCATCTCGAAGGCCACGACGCCGCCGGAGCAGAGCCCTCCCAGGGCGTAGGGGCCCTCCGGCTGGACCGAGCGGAGCCGGTCGACGTGGTACGCGGCCAGGGCGACGATGTCGCGGAACGGCGCCTCGGCCCCGTCCAACCCCGGCGGCTGGAGGGCGTAGAACGGCCGGTCCGGGCCCAGGTGACGCGCCAGCCTGGCGTAGCAGAGGACATCGCCGAAGACGTCATGCACGCAGAAGAACGGCCGCCGCGAGCTTCCGGGCTGGAACGGCACCAGCGCAGGGACCGGGATCGGCGCGTCCGCTCGGGCGAGTAGACCGGCCAGGTGCTCGATCGTTGCTCTTTGGAAGAGGCTCGACAAGGGCAGTGCTCGGTCGAAGGCCCGCTCGATCCGAGCGAACAGGCCGACCGCGAGCAGGGAGTGCCCGCCGAGCTCGAAGTAGTCGTCGGTCACCCCGATCGGTCGGATGCCCAGGACCTCTTCCCAGATCGCCGCCAACCGGCTTTCGAGCAGGTTCCTGGGTGCCACGGGACCGCTCGGCGTCTCCGGACGCGCCGGTGCCGGCGTCGGCAGCGCGCGGCGGTCGAGCTTGCCGTGCGGCGACAGCGGCAGCGCCTCCAGCAGCACGAAGGCCGACGGGACCATGTACGCCGGCAGCTTGGTCAGCAGGAAGCCGCGCACGTCGCCGACCGTAGGAGGTGACAGCCGGTCGGGGACGACGTAGGCCACCAGGCGCCGGTCGCCCGGTTCGTCCTCCCGCGCCAGGACGGCGACCTCCTTGATCAGCGGGTGCTCCAGGAGCTTCGTCTCCACTTCGCCCAACTCGACCCGATGACCTCTGATCTTGACCTGCGAGTCCTTCCTGCCGACAAATTCGATACTCCCATCCGGCAAAAACCGCCCGAGGTCACCGGTACAGTAGATCCGCCTCTCCCCGCCCTCCGGATCGGGCAGGAACGCCGCCCGCGTGAGCTCCGGCCTGTTCCAGTAGCCGAGCGCGACGTACGGGCTCCGGATTCGGATCTCGCCGACGGCGTAGGTCCCGACCTGTTCACCTGCCCCATTGACGAGCAACACCTCGACGTCCTCGACCGGATACCCGACTGGAACCGCGGTGCGGTCACCCGCCACTCCCCCGGGCGCGACGTACTGCAAGGCGAGCGTCGATTCCGTCGGTCCGAATCCGTTAATCAAGACGCAGTCCGGAGAGAAATGCTCCTGGAAGAGATCCACGTCTCTTCGGAGCACCTCCTCTCCACCCAGGACAACCAGGCGGACACTGGAGAGATCCTCCGACCCGGCCAAGCCCTTCAGGAAGGAGCGGTAGACACTGGGTGTCGAGTGGTAGATCGTGATGCGCTCATTGACCAGACAGTCGAGCAAGCTGGAGTGCCCCTCCCTGAGATTGATGGGGTACAGCGTCGCACCGTTCAGCAGAGCACCGAAGATGTCCATGACCGCCGCATCGAACGTGTACGCTGATAAGAGCGTGAGCCTGTCGCGTGGGCCGATCGCGAGGCTATTGGCGTAGTTCCTGACGTGGGCTAGGACGTTGCGATGGTTCTGCACCACGCCCTTCGGCTGTCCCGTCGACCCGGAGGTATAGATAATGTAGGCGGTGGTGTCCGCGGACACGAGCGGAAGATCATCCTCGCAGGATTCGCTCGACCGCGCTTCATCGATGCTGATGACCTGCACGCGTCCGCGCGAGAGTGTATGAGCCAGAGAGATGTTCGTACCGTCGGTCAGGATCGCGCCGGGATCGGCATCGTCCAGGGCGCTCGCGATCCTCGCGACGGGGTCGGACGGATCGAGCGGCACGTAGGTCTTGCCGGCCTTCAGGACACCCAGGATGCCGGCGATCATGGGCGCGTCGTGCTCGAACAGGAGGGCAACCCGTCCTTCCCCGGGCCCCCGCCGTCGCAGGATCGCCCGGGCCACCGTTGTGGTCGCGTCATCCAGAGCAGCGTAGGTCCACTCGTTCCGCTCGGTCCTGACCGCGACGTTGTCCGGGTAGTGCTTTGCCACCCAGGTGAAGCGAGCGGCGATCGACCGCTCGAGGGCGTCCTTGCCGAAGTCGGTCGGGGGTCCCTTGGAGGCGACGGAACGGCGCGGGGCGGCGAGTCGTCGCCGCTCGGCCGGGGTCAGTAGGGGGAGGCCCGAGAGCCGCCGGGTCGCGTCCGCCGCCACCGCCTCGAGAAGCGTCCGGTAATGCCGCGCCAGCCGCTCGACCGTCCCCCGCTCGAACAGGTCGCTGCTGTACCGGAAGCTCAGCTCCAGGCCTTCCGGCGCCTCCGTGGCCACTACGGTCAGGTCGAACTTGGCCGTCCCCGTGTCGACGGCGAACGGGCGGACGGTCAGGCCGGGCAGTCGCGGGGCCTCGCGGGATGCGTTCTGCAGGGCGAACATGGTCTGGAACAGCGGAGTGCGGCCCGGGTCCCGCGCCGGCCGCAGCTCCGCCAGCAGCTTCTCGAACGGCAGGTCCTGGTGGGCATAGGCCCCGAGAGCCACCGCGCGCACCCGCCGCAGCAGCTCGCGGAAGGTCGGGTCGCCGGCCAAGTCGGTGCGCAAAACCAGCGTGTTAACGAAGAAGCCGATCAGCGGCTCGATCTCGACCCGATTCCGGCCGGCGATCGGCGAGCCGACGACCATGTCGTCCTGCCCGGTGTGGCGGGCGAGCAGCACCTTGAACGCCGCCAGCAGGGTCATGAACAGGGTGACGCCCTCCCGCCGGCTGATCGCCCCGGGCGCCTCGACCGGGGGCCTGGGCAGCAGGAAGGAGTGGCGCTCGCCGCGGAAGCTCTGGGCCGGCGGCCGTGCGCGGTCGGTCGGCAGCTCCAGAACGGGTGGGGCGCCGGCGAGCTGGCCTTTCCAGTACGCGAGCTGCCGCTCGAGGACCTCGCCCCGGAACCACTGGCGTTGCCAGGCCGCGAAGTCGGCGTACTGGATCGGCAGCTCCGGCAGCGGCGAGGGCCGCCCGGCCGAGTAGGCTCCGTAGAGCGCGGCCAGCTCGCGGTTGAGGATACCCCGGGACCAGCCGTCGGAAACGATGTGGTGTTTGGTGAGCAGGAGGACGTGTTCGGCCGCGTCCAGGCGCAGCAGAGCGGCCCGCAGCAAGGGCCCCGTGGCCAGGTCAAAGGGCCGTCGGGCGTCCTCGCCGGCCAGGCGGCGGGCCTCGGCCTCGCGCTCAGCCTCCGGCAAGCCGGTCAAGTCGACCAGCGGCACAATCACCGTAAGGCTCGGTGCGATGACCTGGACCGGTTGGTCGTCCACCACCCTGAACGTGGTGCGTACGGCCTCATGGCGCCGCGCGATCTCGTTGAGGGCCCGCTCCAGCGCCGCGACGTCGAGCGAGCCGCTGAGGCGCAGGGCCGATGGGATGTTAAAGGTGGAGGTGCTCGGCTCGAGCTGTTCCAGGAACCACAGCCGCTCCTGGGCGAACGATGCAGGAAAGACGAAGACGTCTTCTTCCCGGGCATCAGGCGTGCCCCGAAGATCCGCTGGCAAGTCGCGGGGAGGCGATGGTGTCATGCTTATGGCCCGTCACTCTCCACTTTGGGGGCCGTCGGCGCCCGGGCTCAGCGACGACAGCTTCGCGCGGTGCCGCTCCCGCGAGACCGGCGTGATGGCCACTTCGCGAAGCTGCCCGCCGCGACCTTCGCGCTCGATCCCCTCGGCGAGTCCGGCGATCGTCGGCGTCTCGAACAGGCGACGCAAGGGGAGGTCCACGCGGAAGGCGTCGCGGACGCGGGACACGAGCTGAGTGGCCAGCAGCGAGTGCCCCCCCAGCGCGAAGAAGTCGTCGTGGATGCCGACCCTGTCCAGGCCGAGGATCTCGGCCCACATTCTGGCCAGCGTCGCCTCGACCGGGGTGCGCGCAGGCACGAAGCCACTGTCCAGCTCAGGCCCGGAGCGATCGGGCGCCGGCAGCGCGCGGCGGTCGACCTTGCCGTTGGGAGTCAGCGGCAGGGCCGCCAGCGGCACGAACGCCGCGGGGACCATGTACTCGGGCAACTTCGCTCTGAGAAAGCCGCGCAGGTCCGTGGGGGTGGGCGTCGAATCCTGAACTGCGACGACATAAGCCACCAGCCGTTGGTCGCCGCGCTGATCCTCTCGGGCCAGGACCACCGCCTCGCGCACGGCGGGGTGCTGGCCGAGGACCACCTCGACCTCGCCCGGCTCGACCCGGAAGCCGCGGATCTTAACCTGGTCGTCGAGCCGCCCGAGGAACTCGAGGCTGCCGTCGGGGCAGTAGCGGGCCAGGTCGCCGGTCTTGTACAGCCGCGCCCCCGGCTCGCCGCCGAAGGGGTCCGAGACGAACCGCTCCGCGGTCAGCTCCGGGCGGTGGAGGTAGCCTTGCGCCAGGCCGTCGCCGCCGATGTGGAGCTCGCCCGGGACGCCGACCGGAACCGGCTGGAGCTGGCGGTCCAGCACGTACACGCGGGTGTTGGCGATCGGGCGGCCGATGGGCGGAGGAGCGCCGGTCTCCGAGTCGGCGGAAACCGGCCCCCAGGTCGTCACGACCGTGCATTCCGTCGGCCCGTAGTGGTTGACCACGCTGAAGGGGAGCCCTTCGCGAGGGCGTCGACGGAGCTGATCCCCTCCGGTGAGGAGGGCTCTCAACGCCAGGCCCGTCGGCCATGGCCCCTCCAGGACCGCCTCGGCGAGCGGCGTCGGGAGGAAACAGAGCGTAATCCCCCGGGCTGCCAGCCATTCCAGCAGCTTCGGCGGGGACGTGCGCGTCATCTCATCCGGTAGATGGATGCTCGCCCCCGCGGTGAGGTACGGCCAGACCTCCCAGACCGACGCGTCGAATGCCGGCCCCGCGAGCTGAGTCGCGCGGTCCGCCGGGGTGACACCGTAGACGCGTTGATGCCAGGCGACGAGGTTCAGCACGCTGTCGTGTCGAATCTCGACGCCCTTGGGGCGACCCGTCGACCCGGAGGTGTAGATGATGTAGGCCAGATTGGCGGCGGTGGCCCCGCTGATCGGGTTGCCGTCGCTCTCGCGGGCAATCCGGTCTCGGTCGGTATCCAGACAGACCACCCGCGCCGGCCGGTCCGAGAGCGCCTCGAGCAGCCGTCCGTGGGTGACCACGACCGGCGCCCGGGCATCGTCGAGCATGAAGGCCAGGCGCTCCGTCGGGTAGGTCGGGTCCAGGGGTAGGTACCCTCCGCCGGCCTTGAGGATGCCCAGCAGCCCGATCACCATCTCGAGGGATCGCTCGACACAGATCCCGACCGGCACCTCCGGCCCCACGCCCCGGCCCCGCAGGTGGTGGGCCAGCCGGTTGGCGTGGGCGTCCAGCTCGCGGTAGGTGAGCTGCCGGTCCTCGAAGACGACCGCGACGGCGTCGGGCGTGCGCGCGGCCTGGGCCTCAAACAGCTCGTGGATGCAGCGATCGGACGGGTACTCCGTGGCCGTGGCGTTCCACTGGACCAGCATCTGGTAGTGCTCCGGCTCGGTCAGCAGCGGCAGCTCCGAGAGTCGCCGGTCGGGATCGGCCACGATGCCCTCCAGCAGGATCCGCAAGTGCCCCGCCATCCGGGCAATCGTCGGCCCGTCGAACAGGTCGGTGCTGTACCGCAACGACCCCTCCAGCCCCTGCTCCGTCTCTCGCATCGACAGCGTCAGATCGAACTTCTCCATTGCGCCGTCGACCACCATCGGCCTGACGGCGAGGCTCCGGAGTTGCAGCGGCCGGCTCGGGGTATTCTGGAGGACGAACGTGACTTGGAACAGCGGGTTCCGGCTCAGGTCCCGCTCCGGCTGGAGCGCCTCGACGAGCTGCTCGAAAGGCAGCTCCTGATGGCCGTAGGCCCCCAGGGCCACGTTGCGGACCCGCGCCAGCAGCTCGCGGAACGTGGGATCTCCCGACAAGTCGGTGCGCAGGACCAGGGTGTTGACGAAGAAGCCGATCAGCGGCTCGATCTCGACCCGGTTCCGACCGGCGATCGGCGAGCCGACGACGACATCGTCCTGGCCGGTGTAGCGGGCGAGCAGGGTCTGGAACGCGGCCAGTAGCGTCATGAACAGGGTGGCCCCCTCCCTCCGGCTCAACGCCTTGAGCGCCTCGGACAGGGCCTCGGGCAGCAGCAACGAGTGCCGATCGCCGCGGAAGCTCTGGACGGGTGGTCGCGGGCGGGCGGCCGGCAGGTCCAACTCCGGAAGGCCGGCCAACTGCCGCTTCCAGTAGGCCAGTTGGGCCTCCAACGCCTCGCCCCGCAGCCGCTCGCGCTGCCAGACCGCGAAGTCGGCGTACTGGATCGCGGGCTCCGGCAGCGGCGATGGCCGCCCGACGGCGTACGCCTCGTAGAGCGCGGCTAGCTCGCGGTTGAGCACACCCTTGGACCAGTCGTCGGAGGCGATGTGGTGCAGGGTCAGCAGCAGGACGTGCTCCTCGGCACCCAGCCGCAGCAGCGTCGCCCGCAAGAGCGGGCCGCGGGCGAGGTCGAACGGCCGCCGCGCCTCCTCCTGGGCCAGGCGGACCGCCGCAACGTCCCGCTCGGTCTCCGGCAGCCGGCTGAGGTCCACCACCGGCAGGGTCAGGGGCGTGGCCGGCGCGATGACCTGCACGGGTCGGCTCTCGATCGGGTGGAAGGTGGTACGCAGCGTCTCGTGCCGACGCGTGATCTCACTGAAGCTTCGCTCCAGCGCCGCCACCTCGAGCTTTCCAGACAGGCACAGGGCCGATGCGAGGTTGTAGAAGGGCTCGCCGGGCACGAGCTGGTCGAGGAACCAGAGCCGCTGCTGAGCGAATGAGAGCGGTGGATCCGTCGTCATCTCCCGCGGCCTGATCGCCCGCGTCCGTCCGGCGCTGAACCCTTCCTCGTCGAGCAAGACCGTCAGCAGTTCGTCGTCTTGGAGGGCGGCCTCGTCGACCACGTCGTGCACATCCATCGATCGTTACCGAGTCACCTTCTTGTCCCGAAGCCTCGCCCGCCGCTCTTCGGCAGGCATACCCGCGATCTGCCTGCGCAACCGAGCGATCGTCGCCACCTGCCCCGGCACCGGCTCTTCCCTGACGAGTGCCTCGGCCTGGTCGGCTACGGTGGGCGCCGCGAGCAGGATAGGCAAGGGCAGCTCCATTCGGAAGGCATCGCCGAGCCGAGCAGCGACCTGGGTAGCCAGCAGGGAGTCTCCGCCCAGGGCGAGGAACTCGTCGTGGACGCCGATCTCGTCGAGTCCGAGCACGCCGGCCCAGATCCCCGCCAGCATCTCCTCGACCGGGGTCCGAGGTGCGACGAAGGGAGTTCCCAGCGCGGGGCGGACGCTGCCGGGCGGCGGCAGAGCCCGCCGATTCACCTTGCCGTTCGGCGCCAACGGGAGGGCGTCCAGCGTGACGAAGGCGGAAGGAATCATGTAGTCCGGCAGTCTCTCCGCCAGGGCCGACCGGAGCGTCGTCACGGTCGGTGCGGGTCGCCCTCGCGGGACGATATACGCCACCAGGCGCTGGTCGCCGGATCGGTCCTCCGCGGCCACGACCACGGCCTCGTTGATCGCATCGAGGTCGAGCAGGGCGATCTCGATCTCGTCGAGCTCGATCCGGTGGCCCCTGATTCTGACCTGGGAGTCTTTTCGCCCGACGTGCACGAGGCAGCCGTCGGGCAGCATCCGGCCCAGGTCTCCGGTCCAGTAGAGACGCTCGTCTCCCCCTTCCGGGTCGGGCTGGAACGCGGCGCGCGTGAGGTCAGGTCTACGCCAATAGCCCGGGGATAGATAGCGACTCCTAACCGCGATCTCGCCGATCCCGTTGAGCCCGACCTCTACTCCGGCCTCGTCGAGCAACAGAATCTCGTTGTCCTCGACCCCGTAGCCCACCGGGACCGTAGGTCCATCGATCCGAGTCTCCCGGTCGATGAAGTACCACAGGAGCGTTCCGGTCTCGGAATGTCCCAGCCTGTTGACGAGGATACAGCCTCGGGAGAAATGTTGCTTGTACAACTCCACATCTCGCGCACGGGCCGGCTCTGCCCCGAGCCTGATCAGCCGAAGCTTGGGGAACCTCTCCGCTCCGGTCAGGGTGTCGACAAGATGGCGGAAGAGCGTCGGGACCACGTGGCAGTAGGTGATCTCCTGCCCGATCAGCCAGTTGGCCAGATCCGCCACCCCTTCCTCCTTGATATCCAGCGGATGGAGGGATGCGCCGTTGAGCAGGGCAGTGAAGATGTCGTGGTTCGCGGCATTGACGCTGCAAGAGTGGAGGAGAGCCAGTCGGTCCTCCGAGCAGATGTGGAGTCCATTGGTATGGTTCATCATGAAATGCAGCACGTTGCGATGATTCTGGACGACTCCGGTCGGCTGCCCGGTCGAGCCCGACGTGTAGAGGATCCAGGTCAGGGTGTCGGGTGATAGTGACAGGCCCAGGTTTTCGGCGGAGAGATCGGGCTCGAGCTCATCGAGATTGAGTAGCGGGAGCCTATCGTGGGCTAGCTCCTCGGCCGCCGAGAGATTCTGATTGTTGGTCACGAGGAGACTTGCCTGCGAATCCTCCAGGATGTAGGCAAGCCTTGCTCGGGGAGCGGAGTAGTCGAGCGGCACGTAGAAGTGGCCGGCCTTTAGCACGCCGAGCATCGCGACAATCATCGGGGCATCGTGCTCGAGTAGGAGCGCGATCGGTCGCTCGCCGCCTCCCCGCCGGTCCAGGATGGCCCTCGCCGCACGATTTGCGGCCCGATTCAGCGCGCCATAGGTAAGCTCGTGCCGCCTGCTCTTGACCGCGAGCCGATCGGCGTACGTGGCGACCTGCTGTTCGAAACGGGCCGGGATCGACTGCTCGACCTCCTCCTTCCGGAACTCGACGAAGGGGTTCGTCGGGTGGACCCGCTGGCCCGCCACCGATCGCGGCGACCGCG
>JACCZL010000337.1 GCA_013695975.1 Chloroflexota bacterium | reverse complement strand
GGATCGGGTTGGTGTGGTTCCTGGTCGCGTCCTGTATTCCCCTGGCCGAGCACGCGACGTACAACAGCACGTCTCGTGATATCGGGGTGTACATCCAGGTGCTCTGGAACACCGGGCACGGGCAGCCGTTCTCGACGACGCTCCTCGAGTCGAATCGGCTCCACCTGGCGGAGCACCTCGCCCCGCTGCTGGCGCTGCTGGCGCCGGGCTACGCGGTGGTGCCCGATCCGATATGGCTGCTGGTGCTGCAGCAGGCGAGTCTGGCGTTCTCGGCGGTCCCGATCTACCTGCTCGCGCGCCGTTTGCTCGGCGGGGTTTGGCCGCCGACCCTGGTTCTCGCCGCCTTTTTCGCTATGCCGACTCTGACCGAGGTCGCGCTCGACGCCTTTTACCCGGTCACCTTTTCGGCGCTCCCGCTCAGCTTTGCTGGCTACTTCCTCATCACCGGGCGATGGCGGCGTGGGGTCGGCTGCGCCCTGCTGGCGCCTTTGATCGAGGAGGAAGCGGCGCTGACCGTCGTGGGACTCGGCTGCTTCACCCTGCTAGATCGGGCTGGGCGGCGCTGGTCGTTGCCGCTGCTGGGTTTTGGTGGGCTCTGGCTGGCGCTGGCTGCGCTGGTCGTGATGCCGAGCATGCACGATACGACCACGCTCCGCGGGGCGAGCGACAATCGGACCGTCGCCCACTTCGACGCCCTGCGGCATGATTTCGCGGCGGTGCTCGGGACGGTCGGCGAGGATCGGGCACTACCTGCCGCGCGCTGGCTGCTTGCGCCGACTGGGGGACTGGCGGTGCTGGCGCCGGAGGTGTTGCTGATCGACCTACCCCACGCGGCGACGCTGCTGCTAGGAGACAAGGAGGGTCGCTACCGCCGCCATTGGGCGGCGCCGCTCCTGCCGGCGATCTGGTTGGCCACGGTGATCGGGCTGGCGCGCCTCCGACGGCCTACGCTCCGAACGGCCGGGATCGTGCTCCTGTGCGTGGGCTCGGCAACGACCTACCTGGCCGATAGCAGCCTGCCCGGCGGCGGTGAGCACGAGCCAGAGGACGTGGTCTGGAGTGGTCGGGCGGAGGAGCTCAGCTCGCTTGTCGACCTGATCCCGGCGGATGGGTCGGTGGCGGCGAGCCGGCGTGTCCTGGGCCATCTGGCCGACCGCTCGGAGCTGTACGTGTACCCGCCGAGCTACGCCGGCAGGCTCTGGCCGCCGGAGCGTCGGGTCCAGACCTACCTGTTCGACCTCACCAACGACCAGACGCGCGAGGCACTGGCCGGCCGGTCGAGTCCGCTTCGAGCGACGCGCCCCTATGCCATCTGGGTGGCTGGGCCAGACGCGCTGCTGCTCACCGATCGATCGCCACCAGCGACGCGCGTGGTGGGGCAAGACATCGGTGGGATGCGCCTACTCGGGTATGACGTGGGCCTGGACGGTCTCGTGCTGGACGTCACCATCCATTGGCAGCTTGCCGATGGCGGGGCCCGGCCGCGAGGGCGAGTCGCCCGGCTGGTGGGCGACTCGGGCGAGATCCTGGCACGCGCGGACGGGGGTATCCTGGACGGTCTGTTTCCGGTCAGCGAGTGGCCAGTCGGGCAGGTCGTAGTGGAACGATCACGGTTGGTGTCCTCCGGTGGTATTCCGACGCGGCTCGACGTCGGGTGGCTCGATCAAGGGGGGAGTTTGACGGTGATGCAACTGCCGATCGAGGCGAGCCAGGGTCCCTGAGCCTTCCAGGAGCTCTCACGTTGACTCGAGTCCTCACCTTGGCAGTAGCCCTCACCCCAACCCTCTCCCAGGGGGAGAGGGTTGGGGTGAGGGCTTGTTCGCAATTGGCGGTGCAAGAGAATGACGCGCATTCCCAGGTGCTGGGCGCGTTGCCCGAGCGCCGCGCAAGGGGCTACACTCTGGGCAGGCGAGGCCCGTTCGGAACGGGCCTCTTTTTGTGGGGGTGTGGCAGCGAGCATGTTCGACAAGACTGTCCTGGAGAATGGGCTGCGGGTCGTGAGCAGCTCGATGCCGCACACTCGATCGGTCAGCGTGGGCTTTTACGTGGGGGCCGGTTCGCGCTACGAGAGCGACGAGCTGGCCGGGGCGTCGCACTTCCTCGAGCATATGCTCTTCAAGGGCACTGAGCGGCGGCCGACGGCCCAGCAGATCGCCGAGGAGATCGAGGGGATCGGCGGCGTCATGAACGCGGCGACTGACAAGGAGCTGACGGTCTACTGGGCGAAAGTCGGGCATCAGCACTTCGCCCGCTGCCTCGACGTCCTGGCCGACGCGCTGCTCCATTCGCAGCTCCAGGCTGAGGAGATCGAGAAGGAGCGACAGGTCATCCTCGAAGAGCTGGCAATGACCGAGGACAGTCCCGGCGACCTGGTCGGCTTGCTGATCGACGACGTGCTCTGGCCGGAGCAGCCGCTGGGCCGCGATCCTGGTGGGTCGAAGCAGACGGTTTCGGCGCTTACACGCGACGACATTCGCGGCTACGTCGCGGCGCACTACGCCCCGCAGAACACCGTCCTGTCAGTGGCCGGCAACGTCTCACACGCCGACGTGGTCGCACTGGCGAACGAGCATCTCGGAGCCTGGGAGCGGGCGCCGTTCGGGACCTGGTATCCGGCGATCGACGGTCAGACAGCGCAGCGGGTGGCGTTGAAGTCGAAGCGGACCGAGCAGGCGCACCTGTCGATCGCCGTGCCAGGGTTTTCCAGCAGCCACCCGGATCGGTTCATCCTCGACGTCCTGAACACGGTGCTGGGCGAGGGGATGTCGTCGAGGCTGTTCCTGGAGGTCCGCGAGCGGTTGGCGCTCGCGTATGACGTCCATTCCTACGTCAGCCACTTCCGCGACGCCGGGGCTCTGGTGATCGGGGCGGGCGTCGAGCCGAAGAAGACCGATCAGACGATTCGGGCACTGCTGGCCGAAGCGGCGCGGATGAAGGAGGGTGTACCCGAGGCCGAGCTGACCAAGGCCAAAGAGTTCATCAAGGGCCGCATGCAGCTCCGCATGGAGGACACCCGTGCCGTCTCGTCCTGGATGGGTGGGCAGGAGCTGCTCCGCGACGAGATCCTCACTGTTGACGACGTATTGACCGCGATCGACCGGGTCGGTGCCGACGACGTCAAGCGCGTCGCGGAGGACGTCTTCCAGGAGAACCGGCTCAACCTCGCCGTCGTCGGGCCCTTCAAGAGCCAGGATCGGTTCGCCCGCTTGCTGAGATAACCCGCCGTAGGGGCGCGATTTATCGCGCCCCTACGGGACGGCTGGGCGTGGTAGGCGCTGGCAGTGGGGGCAGAGCCAGGTGCCGCGCTGGGCGATGACCCGACGTTCGATGGGGCGGGCGCAGCGGGGGCAGGGGAGGCCGGCGCGGCCGTAGACCTGGAGGGAGCTCTGGTTCTCGCCGGGTTGGCCGCTGGCGTCGAGGTAGGTGGAGAACGACGTGCCCCGCCGTTGGATGGCCTCGGTCAGGACGCGGACGATTGCGTCGGCGAGGCGCCGCAGCTCGGGCCGGGTCAGGGACCCCGCGGAGCGCTCCGGGTGGAGGCGGGCGTCCCAGAGGATCTCGTCGGCGTAGAGGTTGCCGATGCCGGCGAGGAAGCGCTGGTCGAGGAGTAGTGACTTGAGGCGTCCTCGGCGGCCCTCGACGAGGGAGCGTAGGCGGGCCACGGTCAGGTCGGCCAGGGGCTCGGGGCCGAGGCGTTGGGCGAGGAACCGATCCAGCTCCTCGCGGTCGAGGAAGAGATAGACCCGGCCGAACTTGCGGGGGTCGACGAAGCGCAGCTCGCTCGAGTCCTCGAAGTGGATGACGAGGTGGGTGTGGGGCGCGAGCAGCGAGGCGCCATCGGGGTCGAAGACGAGGTTGCCGCTCATCTTGCGGTGGATCGTGAGCCATCGGTCGTCGCTCAAGCCGAGGATGAGATACTTGCCGCGCCGGTCGACCAGCTCGACGGTCAGGCTCGGGAGGACCGCCGCGAGCAGCTCGGGCGCAGCGTTGGGGAGCATCCGCGGCCAGTCGATGCCACTGACCTCGGCGATGCGCTTGCCGACGATCCGCTCGCGCAATCCGCGCGCGGTCGTCTCGACCTCGGGGAGCTCAGGCATGTGAAGAGCGTGCGTCGTCGGCGCTCGGCTGGCAGCATGGGCAGGTGTAGGTGCCACGACCGCCGAAGCGGGATTTCACGATCGGGGCGGTGCAGGTTGGGCAGGGCTGGCCGGCTCGACCGTGAACCCGTGGGAAGTCGCGGCCGGGCAGGACCTTGCCGTTGAGGACCTGGGCTACGCCTTCGCGGACGGCGAACTCGAGGACCGAGCGGATCGCGCTGTGCAGGCGCTCGATGCCCGCCCGGTCGACCTCGCCGGCCCGGGTGCCTGGACCGAGCCTCGACGCGAAGATGATCTCGTCGGCGTAGATGTTCCCGACGCCGCCGAGGAATGTCTGATCGAGCAGAAGCGGCTTCAGGGGTGCGCGGGGGCGTCGGGCCAGGCGCTCGGCCAGGATGTCCACGGTGAACTCGGGGTCGAGCGGCTCGGGGCCGAGGCGCGCCCGCGCCAGGAATGGGTCTACCGCCTCGGATGGGAGGAGCCAGACCCGACCGAACTGGCGAATGTCGGTCAGGTAGAGGGTGCTCGCATCGTCAAAGTGGAAGACGAGATGGGTCGATTTGTGGGGGAGCGGGGCTCCGAAGGCGGGGACCGGATGTCCGCCTTCGGCGAGCGTAGCGCCATCGGCAGCGCGATGGACGAGCTGACCAGCCAGGCGCAGATGGAAGACCAGCGCCAGCTCATCTGAGAGGTCGAAGATCAGGAACTTCGCCCGCCGCCGAAGGGCGAGCACCGTCTTGGCGACTAGCTCCTGTGCATCGAGGCCCGTCGGCGTCACGAAGACCTTTGGCAGCCGCCGGTCGACGCGCACAAAGCGACGGCCAATCAAGCTCCGCGACAAGTCGCGGCGGAGGGTCTCGACCTCGGGCAGCTCAGGCATGGGAGGAGCATGGTTGCATCTCTTCCCAGTTGGGGCCGACTTTCAGGTCGACCTGGAGCGGGACCGAGAGGGTCGTGGCGCCTTCCATGATCTGGCAGAGGTTGGGCAGGAGCGCGTCGAGCTGGTGGCGCTGGATCTCGAAAAGCAGCTCGTCGTGAACCTGGAGGACCATCAGGGTGCCCGGGCTATGCTCGTCGATGAACCGTTGGACCTGGATCATCGCGGTCTTGACGATGTCGCTGGCAGTGCCCTGGATTGGGTGGTTGATCGCCATCCGCTGGCCGGCCGCGCGGACGGCGTAGACCTTGTTGCTCAGCTCGGGGATGTAGCGACGGCGGCCGAGGAGGGTGGTGACGTAGCCGCGCTGCTCGGCCTCGCGGAGGATGCCTTCCTGATAGGCCTTGACGGTGTCGAAGCGCTCGAAGTAGCGGCGGATGAACGCCCCTGCCTGCTCGGGCGGCAGGCCGGTCTGCTGGGAGAGGCCGAATTCGGACATGCCGTACAGGACGCCGAAGTTGACGATCTTTGCCAGGCGGCGCATGTCGGCGGTGACGTCCTGGATCGGGATGTCCATGACCTCGGCGGCGGTGGCGGCATGGATGTCCTGGCGCTCGGCGAAGGCCTCGACAAGGGTGGGATCGCGGGTGACGTGGGCGAGGATGCGCAGCTCGATCTGGCTGTAGTCGGCGCTCAGCAGGCAGGTCTCGGGGGAGCCGGTGATGAAGGCGCGGCGAACCCGCTTGCCGAGGTCGGTACGGATGGGGATGTTCTGGACGTTCGGGTCGGAGCTGGAGAGCCGGCCAGTGCTGGCGACGGTCTGGTTGAACGAAGTGTGGACCCGTCCGGTCTCGGGATGTATCAGGAGTGGGAGAGCGTCGACGTAGGTGGACTTGAGCTTCTGAAGCTGGCGGTGCTCGAGCACGAGCTCGACGATCGGATGGGCCCCCCGCAGCTCTTCGAGAACTTCCGCTCCGGTGGATGCGTGACCGGTGCGGGTGCGACGGGAGCGCGGTAGCTTTAGCTCGTCGTAGAGCACCTGGGCAAGCTGCTGGGTCGAGCCGATGTTGAAATGGTGGCCGACGTGCTGATAGATCTGGGTCTCGATCTCGCCGAGTCGCCCTGCCAGCTCGCGGCTCAGCGTGTTGAGGTAGGCGGCGTCGACCGCGACGCCATTCTGCTCCATCCTGGCCAGGACCGGAACCAGGGGGAGCTCGATGTCGCGGAATAGGCTCGCGAGGCCGGAGCTTTCGAGCTCGTCGCTCAGCATCGGAACGAGGCGGCAGACGGCGCTTGCCTCTCCGCAGGCGTAGGCGCCGACCTGCTCGAGTGGGAGGCGGTCCATCGTGGTAGCCGCGCGGCCGGTCCCGAGGAGCGTACTGGCGGCTGGCAGCTCGAGCTGGAGCTTGGACCAAGCGAGATCGCGTAGGGCGAGGGCCCGCTGGGAGCTCTCGAGCAGGTAGGCGGCGATCATCGTGTCGAAGTTGAGGCCGTCGAGGTCCAGGCCGTGGCGGGCGAGGACGACCTGGTGAAACTTGGCGTTGTGGGCTCGCGTACGGATCTCTGGGTCGGCCAGGATCGGCCGCAGACGTTGGCTGACCAGGCCCCAGTCGAGCTGTACACCCTCGGGAGGGCCGATCGGGATGTAGGCGGTGTCGTCGGCGTTTGCCGCGAGGCCGACGCCGACGATCTCCGCCCGCATTGGGGCCGGGCCGGTCGTCTGCAGGTTGACGGCGACTTCGCCGGCGGCGCGCAGGCGCTCGACGAGGGCGTCGAGCGCGGCCTCGTCCTGAATGAGTACGGGCGGCGGTTCTTCCCGCGGGGTCTCGC
>JACCZL010000309.1 GCA_013695975.1 Chloroflexota bacterium | reverse complement strand
GCCAAGACGACCCTGCCGCCGCCAGATCGGTTTGGCAGCTTCTGGCGCGCGCTGGCGATCTTCAGCGCGGCCACGGTCGCGATCCTCGCCGCCGCGTTCGTCTTTGCCCTGGCCTCGTCCAGCCTGGTCGCCTACCTCCTGGCCCGACGGCTGGTCGGCCGCCTCGAACGCCTCGGCCGGGCCGCCGAGTCGCTCGCCTCGGGCGATCTGGGCCGCCGGGTTGACGTCGGCGCGCCCGACGAGGTTGGCCAGCTTGCGCGACGCTTCAACCACATGGCCGATCGCCTGGCGACCACCGTCGCCGAGCTGGAATCCGAGAAGCAGTTCGCCGAGGCCGCGCTGCGGGCCAAGCGCGAGCTCGTGGCCAACGTCTCCCACGAGCTTCGGACGCCGCTCGCCTCGATTCGCGGCCACACCGAGTCGCTCCTGATGCCGGGCGCCGCCACCGAAGGTGGACGGCGGCGGGAGTATCTGGGAGTCATCGACCGCGAGACCGAGCATCTCAGTCGGCTCATCGACGACCTCTTCCTGCTGTCGACGGCCGAGGCCGGCGTGCTCCAGATGACGTCACGGCCGGTCGACCTGGCCGAGGTGATCGAAGAGGTCGCGCGGAGCGTCCGGTCGGTCGCCCATCAGGAGCGCCGCGTGAGCGTCGTCACCCGGGCCGATCCCGAACTGCCGCCCGCCCTCGCCGACCGCGAGCGGGTCGTCCAGGTTCTCGCCAACCTCGTTCGCAACGCCCTCCGTCACACGCCCGAGGGCGGGCTGGTCTCCCTGCGGGCCGAGCGCGACGACGCCCGCGTCCGCGTGACCGTCGAAGACACCGGCGTCGGGATTCCGCCCGAGCAGCTCCCGCACGTCTTCGAGCGATTCTACCGCGGTGACGACGCCCGCGACCGCACCAGCGGTGGGGCCGGCCTCGGGCTGGCCATCGTTCGCGAGCTGGTCGAGGCGATGGGCGGCGACGTCTCCGCCGAGAGCGTCGTCGGCGAGGGCAGCCGCTTCTCGTTCACCCTGCCCGTCGTGAGCGACGCCGAAAGGCCGATATCAGCACCCATCGCCCAAATCCTAACGCAGCCCTAACCCCAGGGCGCAGCGCGTGCGGATCCGTGCCGAGCCTCCTCGTCGTTAACTACTCCAGATGCATCCGTGCGTGAACGCTCGGAGTAGTTTCGAGCGCTCGCGACGACGGACGCGAGTGCGGAGGGGCGATGAAGACGCTAGGACGGTACGACGCGAAGCTTCAGATGTTCGTCGACGAGCCGCGCGAGGCAGACCCGGTCCGCCTCGGCTACCTCCGCTGGCTCGCCGAGCACGGCAAGCTCGAGCACGCCCCCGCCGGGGCATCGTGTGGCGAGTACTCCCACGCCGGCCGGTTCGGGCCGATCGACGACTGGGCAACAGCGAACTTGAAGTGCAGACACCAGCGACATGCTCGAGATTGGCCCGGTAGGGGCGCACGGATGAAACCCTACCATGTGCTCTGAACTTACACTAGCCCAGATCCTCAGACGCGATGTGCTGGGCCTCGACGATTCGGTCGAAGGGAATCTCCGCGCGCTCCTGGGCCTGCCGAACCGCGTCCTCCGACCTGCCCTCGAAGAGGCAGTAGCATTTCTCCTCGCTCGGGATGAACGTTGACCGTAGATAGCGGACCGGCGTCCCCTCCTGGCTCATCTGGGCCGTGGTGCTCTTGGCACGCGCCGCCGCCGCCCCCAACTGATCGCTCGTGATGCCGGGCAGATGTCGCTCAACCATGTATCTGGGCATCGATCCACCTCCATGGCCATGAGTATGGCTATCATACACCCGATCGACAGCGGCGGCGCTCACCAGGGAAAGCCCGAAGGACGTCAATGGGCCGATACCTTGCTCCGGTCTTCTCAGATCTGGAGAAGCATTCCCTCATCTGGGGTCGAGCGCCCAGGGACAGGATGGTGGCGATCATCGCAGAGTATCGTTATGTGGCCGAGTCGCTCGCCAGCCAGTACGGTGTCCTCCATCTCAACTTCAGCGGCGACGGTCATCTCTTCCTGTTCCACAACATCGACGTGGCGGTCCAATTCGGCCTGAAGCTCGTCGATGCCTGGAAGCGAAGCGGCGAAGCGAACCCTACCCTGAACGGCTTGCCCCACATGCCGCTGCGCATCGGCTGCCACTTCGGCGAGTGCACAGCGCTTGAGGGCGACGCCTGGATCGGCAGGGCTATCAATCTGGCGAAGCGGGTCGAGGGAGCAGCCGAGCCGGACACCCTCTACGTCACTGAGACCGTCCTCGAGCTGATCGATCTTCCCCTGTACGAATTCGAGCCTACGGGAGGCCATTCGCTCAAAGGCGACTACTTGCCCGAGCGATTGCTTTACCGAGTGACGGCGGTTGATCAGCTCGCCCTGGAGGGCAGAGCGAGTGAGGAGTTGACCGCCGATGGCTGGTTCCTGAAGGGCATCGCCTTCGCCGGTACCGAGCGGGACGGGAGCGAGGCCGAGGCCGACTGCTACCGCGAGGCGCTGCGGCTCCGATCGGATTATCCCGAGGTCCACAACAACCTGGCAATCCTCTTGCGGGCGCGCGGCGATCAGGCAGGGGCCGCTGAACATTATCAGACCGCGCTCCGACTGCGGCCTGACTACCCGGAGGCCCACTACAACTACGCGATCTTGCTCCAATCTCGCGGCAGCCTGGCCGGCGCCGCCGACCACTATCGCGAGGCGTTGCGCCTCCGACCGGATTACGTGGACGCTCACCAGGCCTACGCGAATCTCCTCAAGGCGCGAGGCGATCGGGCGGCCGCGGAGGCCCATTATCAGAAGGCGCTGCAGCTCCGCCCCAACTCTCCGGAGGCCCATAACAACTACGCGATCTTGCTCGAAGACAAGGGCGAGATCGAGGCGGCCGAGCGACACTACCGAGAGGCGCTGCGGCTGCGCCCCAACTACCCGGAGGCGCACTATAACTACGCCCTCCTGCGCGACAACGCCAGCGACGCGGCCGGTGCCGAGGACTCCTACCGAGAAGCGCTACGCCTCTGGCCTGATTATCCGGAGGCGCACAACAACATGGCCATCCTCCTGCAGATGAAGGGCGACCTGGTCACCGCGGAGCAGCATTACCGGGCCGCGCTGCGGCTGCGCCCGTCCGACCCGGAGACGCACTACAACTACGCGCTGCTCTTGAAAGCGATGGGCCGTCAGTCAGGGGCGGAGGAGCATTTCGGAATCGCACACGACCTGGCCCCGGACGAGGCAGCCTCCCAGGTGGCTCCCGAGCCGTAGGGCTAGGCCTCCGCGCCCCCCCAGGATTCCGCCCAAGGCCCCGATCCATCGCCAACTCGCCCGATCACTGTGAATGGGACGGGCTATGCACCAAAGATGGAGGCTCGAAGCGCGCCGAGGTGCCCGACCACCAGCTCGCGTCCCCGCTGGAGGGCCGTGGGGTGAGACGGGCGGCGCCAGTGGACGGCGTCGCGCAGCCGCCAGGACGAGTCGGGGCGTGCGTCCGCCTGCACCCCTCGGACGTCCTTGCTGACCGCGAAGCTCGACAGCGGATGGTAGAGCATGACGCTCGGCTGCTCCTCG
>JACCZL010000302.1 GCA_013695975.1 Chloroflexota bacterium | reverse complement strand
CTCCCGGCAACCGCTGCCACCGCGACCCACACCAGCAGGCCCAGGATCAGCAGCGCAAAGGCCAGATGTACCAGCACCACCATCGCCGCCAGGTCGAGACGCACGACCAGGGCGCCCAGCCCAATCTGCACAGCCAGCAACAGGGGCGCCAGAATCGCCGGCACGAGGACTGCCCGACGAGACCGCCCCCGCACCCAGGCCAGCAGCGCCACCGCCAGAATCCCCGGCGACACGAGCGCCCCCAGGAGGCGGTGGGTCCACTCGACGATGGCGGCCGGATTCGGCGGCGGGAGCAGTCGCCCCTCGCAGAGCGGCCAGTCGTCGCCACACCCCAGACCCGATCCGGTCGTCCGCACCACCGCCCCGACGACGATGAGCAGATAGGTGGCCGAAGCCGTGCAGAGGGCGAGACGGCGAAGCGCGGTCATGTGAGCCTTTCCGCCTCCCCACTGCGATTATAGTCCTCCTTGGAGGGTCGCACGCGGAAGCGCCTATACTCACCAGAGAGGCCGCCGGGCTGTCGCCCGAGCAGCCTGAGGTGAGATGCCGTGGACGATCTTGACAAGCAGCTTCTGAATCGCATTCAGTCAGACTTCCCGTTGGTGGTCCGACCCTACCAGACGCTCGGCGAGCCGCTCGGACTCTCCGAGGACGAGGTGCTCGCCCGTGTTGGCGCGCTCAAGGCGGAGCGGATCATCCGCCAGGTCAGCGCCATCTTCGACACCAAGAGCCTCGGCTACAAGTCGAGTCTAGTCGCGATGCGGCTGCCCCCGAACCGGATTGCCGACGCGGCTAGAATCATCAACGAGCACCCCGGCGTGACCCACAACTACGAGCGGAACCACGAGTACAACCTCTGGTTTACGATCGGCGTCCCACCCACCTCGGACCTCGAGGCGATCGTCGATCGGATGCACGAGCTGGTCAGGGCCGAGGTCACGCGGGTGATGTACACCCTGCGCCTCTTCAAGATCGGCGTCAACCTCGACATGACCGGCCAGCGCCCCGCCGACGCCACCTCGACGCCCGAGTACGTCGAGGAAGACCGGATCCGCGCTCGGGACTACGAGCTGACCGAGCTCGACAAGGGCGTGGTCCGCGAGCTCCAGGAAGACCTCCCGGTCGAGCCGTGCCCCTTCCATGCGATGGCCGAGCGGATCGGGACCGACGAGGCCGGCCTCTTCGCGTCGGCGCTAGACCTCCAACGCCGCGGCTTCCTCCGCCGCTTCGCCGCGATCCTCTACCACCGCAAGGCCGGCTTCAAGGCCAACGGGATGGGCGTCTGGGCCGCCCCGCCGGACGATGTCGTCGAGATCGGCCAGAAGATGGCCAGCTTCTCAGCCGTCTCCCACTGCTACCAGCGCCCGACCTACCCCGACTGGCCCTACAACATCTTCACCATGGTCCACGGCCGCTCCGTAGACGAGTGCGAAGAGATCCTCCGCGCCATCTCTAAGACCACCGGCGTCACGAACCACACATCCCTCTACTCGACGAGGGAGTACAAAAAAACCCGTTTGCGATTCTATACATCCGAGTACGAAGCGTGGGAGGCTAGGTACATGCCAGTGATCGCTGGGTAAACCAGCGGTTGCATCGCGGTACTGCACGGAGCGCCGCGCCTACGAGCTCGCCTCAGGACCCCATGCATCTGCAAGATCTCAACGAGCATCTCGTCTTGCGGGGTCTGGAGCGTTCCCCGATCCTCGATCCAGACCCTGCCCTTGCCCCGGCGCAGTGGCTGATCCACGAGTGGCGCGAGTACGCCATTGAACGGTCAGACTCAGGCCAGCGTCACCCGCCGATCGAGCTGCATGGACTTCCCAGGCAGGCATGGAAAAGCATAGGCGGGGCCGCGGTCTTCAGCTTCCAGAACCAGCTCGGCCTCGCCCACCTCGAGGTGCGGGAGGGAGCTACTTCGCTCCCGCTGACGCTCGAGGTCCTCTCGCCGAAGTACCCGACAGCGGCGACCTATCGGGCCTTCTATGAGCCGCTGGTCCGACAGCTCTCGATACAGGCGGCGTCTCTGCCCTTCACGCTGGAGGCGCCAACAGCGGTGCGGGTCCGCGAATCGACCCGCCGGCGGAGCGACCTGTTCGCCTGGCATTTCTTGAACCAGGAGGGCCAGGCGATCCGCGCGGCGCTCCGGGTGGTGCTGCAGGAGCCGCGGCGCCTACTCGTGTCCGAAGAGCGGATGGTAGGCATCGACCAGGCGACCTCAGTCGACCCAGACACGCTCGTCGGGATCCTGCAGCGGCCAGACAACCTTCTGCTCGTCCAAACTCCGGCCGTGGGGTATGGCTGGACGCTCGCGAGACGACTCGAGCAGAAGAGAACGGGCCGCCGCTTCTTGCCGACGAACATCAGCGTGGTCCAGGCGGAAGAGACGCTCGATACACCGGAGCATCGATTCCTGCGGGCGTTCCTGGAGGAGCTTTCGAACACGGTAGATCGGCTGACCCAGCGCCTCACGCTGCCCGAGGGAAGCACCGAGCGGCTGCGCAGTTTCCAGGGCGAGGTCCAGGAGGCCTTGCACTCCACTTTTCTGGCGGAGGTGGGCCCCCTGACGCACTTCTCCTGGGCCTCCCGCGTCCTCCAGCGCGCCTACGGCTACCGGGAGCTGCTCCAGGCCTGGCGCGTCTTCCAGTTCGCGGCCGACCCATTTCAGTCGCTGCAGCGTGCCCTTGACGCGCGGGATGTCGCCACGTTGTATGAGTGGTGGTGCTTCTATGCCCTCGTCGAGCGTGTGAGTGGTCAGCTCAACTCCCGGTCTCGACTGAGCGCCGACGCGGACGACGTCTCGGGACTACGGTACGGACTCCGTGCCACGTTTGATGACGGCTGGACACTGACCTTCAACCCCACTTTCAACTCCGGAGCCGGCGCGTGGCGTTCTTACTCCGTAGCCCTTCGACCCGACTTTGTCCTGTCACGCAAGGGTGTGCCACTCGTCGCCCTCGACGCTAAGTTCCGCTTCGACAGCGGTGATTGGCGTCTCGCGGGCGACCCTACCGAAGCAGATGGCAGCCATAAGCTCGTCATTCCGCGGCAGCAGCGGCTGGCAAAGGCGGCGGACATCTACAAGATGCATACC
>JACCZL010000287.1 GCA_013695975.1 Chloroflexota bacterium | reverse complement strand
GCGTTCGGTCAACGCGAGCGATTCGCGTCTTGACGTCACACGGGGCCGCCATCCGCCGACCACTTCGCGTGTACGATTGGGACGTGCAACCGACCAGTGCGCCGCCGAGGCCAGGCTCCTGGTTACGTCACTCGACGCTCGTGGCGTTGGGCGCGGGATCCTTGTTCGCCTTTCTGGGACTGGCGCTGCTCGTCCGTTTTGAGCTGGTCCGCGCGCTCGACCGACTGGCCGCTCGGCTCGCCAACCGTCTCGACGGACCGTCGGTCGAGCTCGTCGGCGAGCTGCTGACCGAGACCGGGCGTATCGAGCTCACGCTCCCGCTAGCACTCGTGACGGCGGCGCTGCTCTGGTGGCGGGCGCGGCGGCTGGCGGCGGCCGCGGTGCTGCTCGTCTTCGCGACCGTCCTGGTCGAGGTTCTCTCCAAAGAGCTCCTTTTCGTCCCACGCTCCGAGGTCGCCGAGGCGGTGCGAACCCATCCGCGCCGCTTGCCGATCGCCATCGTCCGCATCTTCGCCGATCCGGACGATGCGCCCTATCCAAGCGGACACATGGCCCGCGCCGTCTTCCTCTGCGGGCTCCTCGCCTGGGCGGTCGCGAGCCGCTCGAGGCTCCGGCCGTTCCGAGTTTTCGTCTGCGTCGGGATCGTCCTCTTCCTCGCGGCGATGGGCATCACCAGGATCACCGAGGGTGAGCACCCCTTCAGCGACGTGGTCGGCGGGACCCTGCTCGCCATGGCACTGCTGCCCGTCGCCTGGTGGTTGCTCGAGCGCGACCGGCACACGAGTCACACGTCACGAGTGGGGAGGTGTCGACCCTTCGGCTCGCGACGCGCGACCCCCGACCCGTGACTCGCAACGTGTGTCAGACGTTGAAGAGCACGTTGATCACGTCGCCGTCCTGGACGACGTAGGTCTTGCCTTCGGAGCGGAGCTGGCCGCGCCTCCGCGCCTCCACGAACGTGGCGGCCTCGAGGAGCTGGTCCCAACCGATCACCTCGGCGCGGATAAACCCCCGCGCGAGATCGCTGTGGATGGCTCCCGCCGCCTCGACCGCGGTGCTGCCGGCGCGGATCGTCCAGGCACGACATTCGTCCGCGCCGACCGTGAAGAACGAGAGCAATCGCGCCAGCCGATAGGACACCTGGATCACCCTCGCCAATCCCGACTCGACGATCCCAAGGGCTTCCATAAACTCGGCCGCGTCCTCTGGCGCCAGCTCGGCCAGCTCCATCTCGAGCTTGCCAGCCAGCGCGACGACCTCGCTGCCCGCTCCCGCCACCGCGCGAACCTCCTCGACCAGGGCGTCAGCCGCGGGCCCGGGCTCACCCACGTTCAGGAGGACCAGCAGCGGCTTGGCCGTCAGGAAGCCGTACCCGCGCAACAGCTTTTCCTCGGATGGCGCCAGCTCGACCTCGCGCAGCGGTCGCTCGTCGGCGAGCGCCTGATGGACTCGAGTGAAGAGGTCGAGCTCGATCTCCCGAGCCTGGCGCTCGGCCGGCGTCCCTTTGTTGAGCTGGGCCTCTTTCCGCAGACGTTCGAGCCGCTTCTCGGCCACGTCGAGGTCCGCGAGCTGGAGCTCGAGGCCGATCGCACCGATGTCGTCGAGGGGGGTCGGATCGCTCCCCTGGCTAGCAGCACGGAAGGCACGCACCACCTCCAGCAGGACGTCGGTGTTCCGCAGATGCGCGAGGAGGGCGCCGGCGCTCTCCTGACCCGATCCTCGGACGATGCCGGCGACGTCGACATACTGGACCTCCGCGGGCGTGAACTTCTTCGGCTCGAACAGCGGCGTCAGGCGATCGAGCCGAGGGTCGGGTACCTTGACCACGGCCAGGTTCGGCTCAGCGCCTGGTGCAGAGTAACCGCCAACCAGGGCCCGCGCCCCCGCCAGGGCGTTGAAGACCGTCGTCTTGCCCGCCCCCGCCAGCCCCATGATCCCGATCTGCACGCTCACCCTCCGAGGGCACCCTGTGAGGCCCTCCGACGACAACCGTTAACCGTACACGATGGTGGGCGGCGCGCTACCCGGTGTGTCATGCTGCGGGGCGTCGGACCGAGAGGAGGCTCCCTTGGCGATCCGTGACGACTTCGAGGCCCTGGCACAGGAGTTCTTCGACATCTGGTACCGGCTCAATCCGGTCGAGGCATCCTGGCTCGGGATTCATGC
>JACCZL010000242.1 GCA_013695975.1 Chloroflexota bacterium | reverse complement strand
CCCGTGTGTCCACCCTTGTCCCTGGCCCGTAGAAGGGCGGACACACGGGTCCGCCCCTACCGAGTCACCTCGCCCGCTGCAGGTAGCTGGTGTCCACCAGCCTGGCCGGGTCAGGCAGCGGCGGCGGTAACGCTTGCAGCTCGGCCAGCATCTCCACGACCACCCGGACACCGGCCTCCGCGATCTCGCCGTTCCTCGGGATCGCCGGCGCTTGCTCGACGTACTGTTCGTATAGACGGCCAGACTCGGCGGCGGTCATCCGAAGGGTCGCCGCCAGAATGCCGATCGACTCGTCGCGGTTCTCGGGGGCGTAGATCCAGCGGTCGGCCGCGACGATGGCCCGCAGGAACCGCACCAGACGGTCTGAGTTCTCGCCCGCCCAGTCGGCGCGGACTGCCAGCCCCTGGTCCTGGTAGTCGGGGACTGCCGCCCAGGCATTCCCGAGTGTCTTGAAGCCGCGCACTTGCAGGCGGGCGGCTCGGGGCGCGTCGACCAACGATCCGCCGACCGTGCCGTTCACCAGGGCGGCGGCGCGCACGTTGGGGTCCGGAAACGCGAGGAGCTGATAGGCCGCTTCGCCCAGGCCGCCGGCCTTTGTGGTGCGCCGCAGGATCGCCGTGGTGACGTCCTTCGAGTCTCGGATTCCGACCGACTTGCCGATCAGGCCGCCGAGGTCTTCGGCGTCCCTGGCGCCGATCAGACTGTAGGCCGCGCGGTTGACGGCGCCCGCGACCATGACCACACCCTCCCCATCCCGTACCGCGCCGGCAATCGTCGGCGTCGAGAGCAGCGCGACGTCGCGCGCCCGCTGGACGAGCGCCACGATCGCTTTATCCTCCTCCGCCTCGGCCCGTTCCAGGAAGAGCCCCTGCTCTCGAAAGAACCCCTTACGGTCCGCCACGTCGACCTGCCACGATCCCAACGCCATCGGCGGCGCCACCAGTCGCACCGACACCAGCGGGGTGGGCGTCGGCGATGGCGAGACGGTTGGCGCTGGGGCGGCCGTCGCGGTCGGCGCCGACACGGCCGTGGTGGGCTGCGCCGCGATCGGCGTCGCCACTGTCGCGGCAGTCGGACTCACGGCAGTCGGCGGAGTGCCGCACCCGAGCATCAGGCACAGGGCGAGCGGCAGCAAGACGAGCGGTGATCTGGGCACAGGCACACTCTCGGAGAGCTAAGATGGGGGTCGGTCGGAGGCGAAAACCGGCGGGACTATAGGGGCCGGCCGGATGGGTGTCAAGGCAACCAACAATTCGGGATCTGTCCCGCACCGGCTACACTCCCGAAGGCGGGAGGTTCCGCGGTGGGCAAGCTGGCCTTCGTGTTCCCGGGGCAAGGCTCGGCGCAGGTCGGGATGGGCGAGGCGATCGGCCGATCCTCGCCGGCCGCCGGGCGGGTCCTCGATCAACTCGAGGCCCTCCGCCCAGACCTGCGCGCGCTCTGCTCGAGCGGGCCAGAAGCGGAACTGATCCGCACCGCGAACGCCCAGCCCGCCATCTTCGCCGTCGATTGCGCCTGCCTGGCCGCGCTCGACGAGCGCGGCGTTCGACCTGACCTCGCGGCCGGCCACAGCCTCGGCGAGTACGCCGCGCTCGTCGCCGCGGGCGCGATCGACTTCGAGACCGGCCTGCTGTTGGTGATCGAGCGCGGCGCGCTGATGGAGCGGGCCACCGCTAGCCGCCCCGGCACGATGCTGGCCGTGCTCGGCCTGGACACCGAGCGAGTCGCCGAGATCGTCGCCGCCTGGCAGGACCGTGGCGTCATCGCGAACGCCAACGACAACGCCCCCGGCCAGGTCGTCATCTCGGGCGACGTCGCCACGCTCGAGGCCGCGGCCGAGGATTTCCGAGCGGCCGGCGGGCGCGTGCGGGCGCTGCCGGTCGGCGGGGCCTTTCATTCCGCGCTGATGCAGGAGGCCCAGGACGCCTTCGTCGAGACGCTCGAGCAGACGACTGTGGCCGACGCCCGCATTCCAGTCGTTTCCAACCTGACGGCTACCGCGACGCACGATGCCGATGCGCTGAAAGCGGCGTTACGCGGCCAGATCACCGGCAGCGTCCGCTGGCGCGAATCGGTCGAGGCCCTCGTCGCGGCCAGCGCCGACGCCTTCGTCGAGGTCGGCCC
>JACCZL010000238.1 GCA_013695975.1 Chloroflexota bacterium | reverse complement strand
CAGGGCCAGCGGCAGCGCCCGGCGGGCCGGCCGCGATCCCGACCCGACGGCATGCTCGAACGCGGCCGACGCGGCAAACCAGCCAAGGATGGCCACGAGTGCTGAAGCGCCGAGGATGATCGCCAGCGGATACAGTACCTCCGGTGCGTCGAGGCTCCATTCCTTGCCGGAGAGCCCATTCCAGCGGTAGCCCACCAGCAGGCCCACCAGCAAGATCCCCAGCGGGACGCCACCTCGGGCGATGTGCGCCGCGGTCAGCGTGCCCCGTGGGATCGGCGCGGCGACGCTCGCCAGCAACGCCGCGATTGCCCCGACAGCAGCGAAGACCCCGCCGTCGATCAACACGGCGTAGCCGGCTAGCTCAGCCAGACCCTGGGTCCCGCGGAGCAGCGCCGACGTCATCAGCGTCTCGACGACGCCGGCAATTGCGCCGCAGAGGGCCCCGATCATCATGCCCACGGCGGCCAGCTTCCAGTGTCCGTGTACCACCGACCGCGTCGGGCTGAGCTCAGCCGGCGCCCCGTCCGCGGCGGGCGGCTCGACGTGCCCGTTCATCGGCAGGGAGATCGAGAACCGGGTCCCCTTCCCAAGCTCGCTGGCGACCGAGAGCGAGCCACCATGCGCGCGGACCAGCTCACGGGCAATAGTCAGGCCCAGGCCGGTCCCGCTGCCGTCACCGTGCCTCGATCGGGCCTTGTCGGCGCGATAAAAGCGCTCGAAGACGTGCTCGAGGTCGTCGGGCGCGATCCCGACGCCGCTATCGGCCACCGAGATCCGGGCGTGACCATCATCCGACGTGACCCCGACCTGGACCCGGCCGCCCGCCGGCGTGTGGGCCAGGGCGTTGCGGAGGAGGTCGCCGAGGACCTGCGCCATCCGGCCGGGGTCCACGCCGAGCGGCGGCAGCCGGCTCCCGCCCGAGGCCACTGCCAGCTCGATCTGGCGGGCCGCGGCCTGGGGCCGGAACGCCCGCACCTCCCACTCGACCAGCTCGCGCAGGTCGACCTCCTCGCGATCGAGCGAGAGCTGGCGGGCCTCCGCGAGCGAGAGGACCTGAAGATCGTCGACCAGGCGCGTGAGCTGCATCAGCTCGCGATGGATCGTGTCGAGCGTCTCCCCGTCCGGCTGGACGACGCCGTCCTGGATCGCTTCGAGGTACCCCTGGATGCTGGCGAGGGGCGTCCGCAGCTCGTGGGCGATGTCGGTCACCATGTTCCGGCGCAACTGCTCGACCCGCGCCAGCGAGGCCGCGAACGAGTTGAACGCCTCGGCCAGCGCCCCGACCTCGCCGCCAACCGACGTGGCGATCCGCTGCTCCAGCTCGCCGCGCTCGAGCTGCCGGACCGCCCTGGTCAGGGCCTCGAGCGGCGACGCCAGCCAGCGGGCCAGCCCCACACTCAAAGCGAGCGCCGCCAGCAGCCCGGCCGCCGCGGCCCAGCCCAGGTAGGCGTTGAGCGTCTGGAGGAAGAGCTGGCCACGCGTATCGACGGCCCGCCCGCCCCCGACTGTCGGGCTGATGTAGAGCGTCCCGACGGCTGACTCCGACGAGCGGATCGAAACCCGTCGCCCGCGCCAGTCCTCCCCGACCGGCTGGTCCACGAGTGTATTCTGGGAGTCTGCCACCACCCGGCCCTGGGCGTCCGCCAGGACCAGCCGCTCGCCGACCAGATCGGCCATCGACTGGATCGTCCCGTCGACGTTCGTCCATTCGCGGTTGCGGCCATAGTAGCGGCTCAGGATGCTCTCGACCCGCTGGACCCGCGTCGACTGCTGGTCCTCGACGTAGTCCTGGAAGCTGCTGGTCACCGCTCGGTTGACGAGCACGACCACGGCCCCAAGGGTGACCAACAGGACCAGCGAGGTCCCGATCAGGAGCCTGAACCAGAGTCGGCTAAGCACGGGCCCCGGCTTCCGGGTCGATCTTGTAGCCGAGCCCGTACACCGTCTTGATGAAGCGACTCCCGCCCGCCTCGAGCTTGCGTCGAAGGCTGGTGATGTGGACGTCGACGTTCCGCTCGAAGCCCTCGAAGCCGTAGCCGAACGCCTTTTCGATCAAGTCGGCGCGGCTGAAGACCTGGCCCGGAGCGACGGCCATCGTCCGCAGGAGGTTGAACTCGGTCGGCGTCAAGTGGATCGGTCGATCCGCCACCTCGGCCTGGAAGCGCCGCGGGTAGAGGGTGAGGTGACCGAGCCTGATCTCCTCCGGCGCCTGCTCGTTCGCTCCGGCCACGCGACGAAGTACGGCCCGAATTCGCGCCAGCAGCTCGCGTGGGCTGAACGGCTTGGTCACATAGTCGTCCGCGCCCATATCCAGGCCGGTCAGCTTGTCGGCCTCGGTCGTGCGGGCCGTGAGCATGATGATCGGGACGTTCGAGTCGCGGCGCAACTCCCGGCAGACGTCGAGGCCATTGAGCCCCGGCAACATCAGGTCTAGCACGACGACGTCCGGGCGGATCCGACGGGCCAGCTCGAGCCCGTCTGGCCCGTCGAAAGCCACGCTGACCTCATAGTCGTCGCGCTCGAGATACAACCTGGCAAGCTGGACGATGTTCTCGTCATCGTCCACGATCAGCACCCGTCGGCGCGCCACGTCCCCCTCCAAGTCTGCTCCAAGCAGGCCGTCACCGGGGAACTTTAGGATATTATGAAGACCGGCACAAGCGCGGGGTTCCGATCATTGGAGCGCGAACCAGACGCCGCGCTCGCCGAAGAACGACGTTTGCCAGACTGCCGCCACCGGCTGGTCGCGCGGCAACTCGAAGAAGACCCAGCCCCGCACCGTCGAGCCCGGATAGACGTCTCCCCGCAGCCGCGGCTCCGGGTCGACCGCCGACAGGGCGTCTCGC